>JBBDXJ010000031.1:0-8973 GCA_040902445.1 Cyclobacteriaceae bacterium
TATTCAGGCGGCGGAAGAAGGTTGCAGGGAAATACTCAAAGTATATCACTCCGGTGATTTTCAGGCGGAGGCCAAGGGCGATCAATCTCCTTTAACGCTGGCGGATAAAAATGCTCACAACAAGATCTCGTCGATCCTGGAGCCTGCGGGGTTGCCCATCCTAAGTGAAGAAGGTAAAAATGTTTCCTACGAAGAAAGAAAGAACTGGAATCATTTCTGGATGGTGGATCCGCTTGACGGAACAAAAGAATTCATCAAGCGCAACGGAGAGTTCACCGTGAACATAGCCCTCATCCATAAAAACACTCCTATCCTTGGTGTGGTAGCTGTTCCTATCACTCACGAAGTATATTATGCGACATCAGGATACGGCGCCTATGTGCGCAAAGAAGGCGTCGATCATAAACTGGAAAAAAGAAAACCGGTGAACATGTTGCAGGAAGGACTCAGGGTAGTGGCCTCGCGTTCACACATGAATGATGAAACCCAAAACTTCATCAACAACCTGCGCAATCCAAATCTTGTCTCGGCAGGAAGCAGTTTGAAGTTTATGCTGCTAGCCAGTGGCAAAGCCGATGTCTATCCGCGTTATGCTCCTACAATGGAATGGGACACCGCAGCAGCTCACGCCATCGTCAGGGAAACAGGTCACAACGTAGTTCAGTTTGGTAAAACCGATGCCCTTGTATACAATAAGGAAAATCTTTTGAACCCGTATTTTCTGGTGGTGTAGGGTATAGGTATATAAGTATATAGGTATATAAGGTTTCAACCTTTCAAACTACGGTATAATCAATTTCTCGATGAACATTTTACCGTTGACCATTACTAGCAGAATGTACAATCCCGGAGGGAAGTTCTCGTTGACAAATATTTCCGAATTGCAACCATCACTGCAGTTTAGGGTATTGGTATAGACCATCAGACCTGTTATCTGTCGGATCTCAATGCAATTGATTGTATTACCTTGAGACAGGTTTTCAAACGCCACGTTCAGTTTATCTCCCTTCACGGGATTGGGATAGACCTGAATTCTAACAGGACCCTCCTCACTAGCTTTGGAAACGAACGCTCTTCCTGCGCCAGTCATAGTTGACCCTTCTACGGGTGAGATCCGGTTGCCGGTGATTGGCCGTTCGAAAGTGCCATCCGGTAACTGCCAGCCAACTGCAAGATTATCGTATCCTTTATTTTCTTTGTGGAGTGCTTCGATGTAATATCTCTTCCCACCCTGGAGGCTTATGACGGCTGATTGCTGGCTTGAATATTTAGTCCACTCTCTTGATCTGGTGGCTCCTATGACAAAAGCGATCTTTATTTTATTAGCCGGGTTTTCGTCTGAACTCAACCAAAGGTCGCTGTAATCATCACTGGCTATCCAGAATGTATAACCTCCTGTTGCCGGAGCACAGATATAACCCCGTATTCTGGCTCCATAATTATCTCCCACATTGACAGGGCTTTCAAAGATCGTTAATTCGCTTATGGAGGAGGGTGTGGAATTCACTGGAATTAAGGAGACACTCACACCGGTGATACCATACCATACCTCTCTTTCTATTTTCCCTGCTCCGGCACATGCGCTGGTAACTACAATATCAACGGAATCCGTATGGGTTGCTCCGTCATCGTCAATGGCTTTTGCCATCAGGGAATAATTGCCTGCTGAAATATTATTCCAGGTGTAAGCATAGGGAGCAGTGGCGTCTTCGCCTAGCTTAATCGTACCATTGTAAAACTCAACTTTTGTTACATTTCCATCACTGTCGGAAGCGGTGGCAGATATATCCACCGAGGTGGGAGTTGAGAAAATTTGACCATCTTCAGGGCTTGTGATGATAACAACAGGATCGTTGTTTTCTAAAGCATGAAAGGGTATAAGTCTCGTGCCCGGTATTGGTCTTTCCTGCGTTCCATTTGGTAGTTGCCAGCCCACCGCAAGATTATCGTATCCCTTATTTTCTTTGTGCAATGCTTCAATGTAATATCTTTTCCCACCTTGAAGGTTTATGACCCCCGATTGCTGACTTGCATATTTAGTCCACTCTCTTGATCGTGTGGCTCCTGTTACAGAAGAGATCTTTGTTTTGTTAGCCGGGCTTTCATCTGTACTCAACCAAAGTTCGCTGTAATCGTCACTGGCTATCCAGAATGTATAACCCCCGGTTGCAGGAACACAGATATAACCCCGTACTCGGCTGCCATAATTATCTCCCACATTCACCGGGCTTTCAAAGCTCGTTAATTCGCTTGTTGATGAGGGTGTGGAGTTCACTGGAATTAAGGAGACCTTCACACCGGTGATACTATCCCATACCTCTCTTTCTATTTTCCCTGCTCCGGTGCACGGTTGATCCGCTGTTACAACAACATTCACGGCTGCGGTATCTGTTGCGCCAAGATTATCCGTTGCTTTCGCGATCAGTGTATAATTACCTGCTGCAACATTTTTCCAGCTGAAAACATAAGGGGCGCTGATATCGGTGTTAAGTTTTGTAACACCGTTATAGAATTCTACTTTAACAATGCTTCCGACTGAGTCTTCTGCCTGGGCTTTAATTTCGATTGTCGCAGGACTTGAAAAAATTTCCCCTTCAATAGGTGTTGTCAAACTGATCTGAGGAGGTTCGTTTGTTTCCTCTTGCCCGTAAGGAATCAAACGCAATCCGGGCATCGGCCTTTCCAATGTTTCATCAGGCAATCGCCACCCCACGGCCAGGTGGTCTGTTCCGACTCCTTCTTTGTGCAAGGCTTCAATATAGTATTTCCGATTTGCTTCCAGGTAGATGGCTTCTGACATCTGAGTTGGGAATTTATTCCATTGTAGGGGATTTGCATATCCCGTGACAAAAGCAATTTTCTCTTTGAATTGAGGATCTTCATCCGGGCTAAGCCAGAGTTCGCTGTGATCATTGCTGGAAATCCAGAATGTATAATATCCCTCCAGTGGTGCACGGATATATCCGCGGATACGGCTTCCATAATTATCGCCTGTATTCCGGGGCGATTCAAATTTCTTTAGCACGCTTGTTGATGAAGGTGGGCTATCCAGGGGAATAGATGATATTTCCTTACCGGGGATACCGGTCCATTCTTCACGAACAATTTCCGAGGAGCCGACGGTATCAGGCGAAACATTCAGGGTGACCAACATCCTATGCGATCTAAGGTTGAGGTCATTGGTCTTAAAAGTTATCAACGATTTTTGTATTCCGGCACTTACTTCGCGAGCATCAAATGTAAGGGTGACATCAAGTGGTTGATCTGACAGCGTAGCATTCGAAGGATCGACCGATATCCAGGGCTGATAATACGATACCTCGGTTGCATAGCTCACTGTATTTTCGCCGTTATTCCTAACCTGTATATTCCGGGTGGAAATTTCACCTGCGGGAATATCATATTGCACTTCGTCCGGAGCAATAAATATCGCACCCGAATCAAAGACGACAATTTCAACCGGAATTTCTTCCGACGTATAATCTTCGAGATCGGTGCTTAAGATTATTTTATTCTCATAAATCCCTGGATCACCCTGGAACTCGATGGCAACGACTGCTGAACCTCTGATGGGAATCGTACCAGTTCGCGGATTTATGGTGAGTCCCGCAAGGTCTCTTTCCAAATCAAGAGCATACTGGATTGGTTGTCCTCCGGTGTTGGTTAAAGTCATGTCAATCCTTCCCGTCTCGCCTTTGCCCAATTCCATGAAGACATAGTGGACGTCTCTTATCAAAGACCCTTGACCTGTAACTGTTAATGTTGCCGGAACGAGTAAGGAATCCGTTTCATCAAGATGCACGACCACATCAGATTTATAGGTGCCAAACTTCATTATTGAAGCGTCGAATTGCAACGATATGTCTACTGATCCCCGCGCCGGCACTGTACCTTCTTTGGGGGCTGGTTTAACAAAGGCTGGAATATATTCCTCTCCAAAAAGGTTAAATTCATCCATATCGAATACAGGGCCGGAAATCTCCATCGGGCTGACAATGGCCACCTGACCAATTCCAGAACCAAGGCCTGTTCCTGAAAAGACATGTTGGTTGTTGATAAAGAGATAGTACGTTGGAAATCCCGATGTATCGCTACCCCAGTTGTTATATTCTATGGCCAGGTCAAAATATCCGGAAGGAGTTGTAACGGGAACTTTCTTCCAGTGAAATTCATAATCATTGTCGATTACAAATGCTTCTATGCTTCCGTTCGCATTAAAGCGAATCCTCGTTGCGATATATGACCGGGGATCCTGGGGCACCACTTCCCACGTAGTGCCTCTTGCGTTGTCGAGGTTCAGTCGCATCGTGGTTGTCGTATACGCGGGATAATATTCTTCGTGCTCAAAAAGATAGGGTGACAATGCAAACTTTTCCCCCGTTCCCGAAACCTGACTCGTACCGCGAAAATGTTGGGTACCCTTGTCGGCATTCTCGGCGGAGATAGTCCAGCCCTGAGTGCTGATCCAACCTTGCTGATCGACTACAGGTCCGGGAGTGAAATCTTCAAAACCAGTTGCGTATTGTTTTGCTTCCAGTGCTGCAGAGGTGGATTTCCTGCCCTGAGTGTTGTCGGATTTATTCACTCCCTCTTGCATGGCTATTGCGGTTACCAAAGCTTTCTGGTTCGCAGATTTCGCAGCCAACCGCGTGGTATGTTTCTCCCGCATGCGGACTTGTCTGGTGCGCGTGGAGTCATCAACCATAGCCATTCGCCCCTGCGGGCTGCGCGCGGAGACAGAATTTTCACTGTTAGCCAGACCGTTATTTAACACCTCTACCCGGAAGGCACGCTCCTGTGATCCGTTGTTTTGCAAAACCATTGTGCGGGTAACAGTGGTTCCTGTTGCAAGGGTTTCGTTAAAAGAATCCGGCGATGCAACTACCGGTACCTCCTGCAAACCTTCTCCCTGTACCGCCACTTCGAGTATTTCATTAACAGGGTCATTGGTATGGATGGATATCATCCCCGTTGACGGGCCGAGGCCAACAGGGGAGAAGCTGATGCTCAGTTGTGTCGAGGCAAATGCCTGAATGTTGACGGGTGTTGTAAAATCAGCTTTGAATGCCGGGTTGTTTGAAAGTGCTTTGGTTATCACAAGCGCATCGGAACCGGCGTTTGAGACTATAACGGTACGGCTAAGGGTGGTTCCCGTTCTTACACTTTTGAAGTCGATTGTTACTGGTTCAACAGAAGCAATGGGTGCCCCGTTATTTGTGACCTGTAACGTGAGGGGTACAACAACATTGTTTTTTTCAGGATCATTATTTTCAATGACCAGGTCTTGCTGATAAGTTCCCGCCAGCAATTCCGCCGCATCAAATGTTACTGTAATGATCTGTTCATTTCCCGGTGATATCACTCCTTCCAAAGGTGTCGTCGTGGCAAATGGATCGTCATCGGCAGATTCCAATATGGTAAACGTTAAGGGACCTTGCCCTTCATTTTTAATTGTAAGCGCGAGGGTTGAACGCTCAGCAGTTGCGAGGTTTTCTGTTAAAGACGGGGGGTTTACAACAATTGTAGGTGTTAACGCAGAGGTTTCACTTACTACGTTGGATATAGGGGAGCTATTACCTTCAAAGTCAATTGATCGGACGGCGAAATAGAATATGATCCCCCCGCTCAAATTTTTTATCGTAAAGGTTTCCGTTGTGCCAGGAGGTTTTGGCGCGGGAATACCTGTTGGCGCAGTAGCACTTGAAAAATTTTCTCCCGTAATAGGAGCTGTGGAATATCGAACATCATATGCCGCAACAAAATTGCTCCCATCCTGGGGACTGGTCCATGTTAGCGTGATTTGTCCGATTTCATTGCCGGCAACAGCAAGATCGTCTATAGGCAGAGGTGGAGTCTGATCGTTTTGACCAAGAGCCATGGCCGCGTTTATACGTCCGCTACCTAATTTGCCCGCGAAAAGGGGATTGATTGTATCAATATTATTCACACTATTGCGCAGTCTTTCCCGCAGGGCTTCCGGACGAAATCCGGTTTTGCCAAATTTTGAAATCACCAGGCCCGCTACACCTGTCACATGGGGGCAAGCCATTGAAGTGCCCATGAATGAGCCGTATTGGTTTCCAGGAAGTGTGCTGAATACGCCTTCTTGTTCTGATTGGTACGTTTCACCTCCAGGAGCTGTTATATCGATCCATGTTCCGTAATTGGAGTATTGGGCCCTAATGTCTTTATGGGTACTCGAGGCTACGGCAAGCACCGGCTCATAAAACGCCGGATAATAGTTAGCCTCCTCGTTGGAATTTCCAGCCGAAAAGATAACAAGGCCTCCGTTCATCGGTCCGGTTTGAAAACCATTTTCATTCTTTCCTGCCTGGGCTATAAAATAATCAATGGCGTCCAGCACTACCTGCTCATATATCCCTGGCAGGGTATAACCCCAGCTGTTTTGAGAGATCACCGCTCCATTATCGGCGCTGTATACATAAGCCTCAGCGAATCCACCCGGCTCGCTATCGGTCTGAAAGACGGCGCATGACATCAATTTGACACCATCATTTTTTCCGGAGCCGCCAGCCACCCCCGCGACGCCCACTCCGTTGTTGCTCACCGCCGCGATTGTTCCAGCTATGTGGGTGCCATGGCTGTCAGGTGAAATGACGGAATCTTTTTTTACAAAATTGTATCCGTGTATATCGTCGATGTAACCGTTGTTGTCATCGTCCACATGGTTACCAGCAATCTCACTTTGATTCACCCACATGTTTGCCCGGAGATCGGGGTGATCGGTTTGTACGCCACCATCCGTTACAGCTACCACCACGCTATTCTTTCCCGTTTCAATTTTCCAGGCGTCAAAGAGGCGTATATCGGCGCCGGGAGTTCCTCCTGTCTGACCTGTGTTGTTGTAATGCCACTGGGCCGGCAGCATCGGATCATTGGAGGCATTGGGAAGCGGAAGGGCATTTTCCTTTTCTGTATTAAAACGAGGACCGAAGTTTATCGCACCTGAGCCGACAATTGCTTTTTTATACACAGGCTCTGCTTTCAGGATCTGTTTCTCCGATTGGTAGGATTGAATTAGTTGGGATACAGCGATACTTTTATCCATTCTTACTTCATACCAAAGATGAAGACCATATTTTCGATGGCGTGCTTCATTTTTTCCGGCATGGGGGAACACCCGGGTGAAGCGTCTGACCTTTAATTGCCTGTTGAGTTGGTCAAGTGATATGACACCAGTAACAACCTCCCCAGTGGAATTTACTGAGAAGGATCTTTTATCAAGCTGTGAGGCGAGATTTTCACTGACCTTTATGCGGGCTACTCCCTCAAGGGTTTCCTGGGCGAATGAAGGGAAAGAAAAAATCAATAGAACGACTATTGCAGCTGCGAATATTTTGCATTTGAACTGCCGGTAGAATTTTTCCATTAGGGGGGTCGTTTGTATTTTTATAGTGGAAAAATTATGCCATTAATTCGCCTCTGCCTCTTCAGCGCGAAAGGTAGTAATTTCCTAATAATCAAACTGTAGTAAATATTGGAAGAAATCGGAGTGAGAGCTTTCGTCCACAATTAATTCCTTTCACCGCCCTCAGGTACTTTTTGTCGAATGAAAATTTTTTAAAAAACTTAATTAGTAAAAAATCATTTTTGGAAATAACCTCTGAACCGGCTTATATTGTTCAATCTCTGAAAATTCTCACTGATTTGACAAAAGGCCAAGCGGCTAGAAGCATTGCCCGACGAAGCTTTAGCGTAGTAGGGCCATAGCTGTTAATGATCAAATTTCTCGATATAAAAAAAATTACCGATTCATATCAACCTGAAATCGGAAAGGTGCTGGAGCAGGTGGTGGATTCGGGTTTTTTTATTCGCGGTAAGGAGGTTAAGAATTTTGAAGATGCCTATGCACGTTTTACCGGGTCGACCCATTGTGTCGGCGTGGGCAATGGATTTGACGCTTTGCGATTGATTTTTAGAGCATGGCTATTGTCAGGTGTGTTGAGGGAACAAGATGAGATCATCGTGCCTGCCAATACTTACATAGCCTCGGTACTAGCCCTCACTGAAAATCGCCTGACTCCGCTTTTTATTGAGCCCGACATCAACAGTTATAACATCGATCCCGGTTTGATCGAAGAAAAGATAACCGCCCGTACAAAAGCCATCATGCTGGTTCACCTGTATGGACAAAATGCAATGCATCCCGAAATTAATAGTATTGCGGTCAGGTATCGTTTAAAGATCATTGAGGATAACGCGCAGGCTGCGGGCTGCTTTGCCGGCGCCCGACGCACTGGTTCACTTGGAGACGCTGCTGCTCACAGTTTTTTTCCCACTAAAAATCTTGGCGCATTGGGCGATGCCGGTGCGGTAACAACCGATGACGCAGCGCTTGCGTCAGCAGTCAGAACGCTGGGTAATTATGGCGCGAGTAAGAAGGGCATAAATGACCTTCCCGGCGTAAACTCAAGGCTTGATGAAATGCAGGCTGCTGTGCTAAACCTGAAACTGATGAGGCTCGATGAAGACAATGCCCAGCGACGAAAGGCGGCTTCTTACTATCTTAAACACATTAACAATCCCAACATAATTTTACCTGAACCAATGGTCCCGGCAAAGTTAGAACACGTTTGGCACCTGTTTGTAGTGCGTTGCATTCGTCGCGATGACCTGCAACAATACCTGACGAAAAATGGTATTGAAACGCTTATCCATTATCCGATCCCGCCGCACAGGCAACTCGCGTATAAAGAAATGAATCATTTAACATTTCCCATCACAGAGCGAATACACAGGGAGGTGCTGAGTTTGCCAATGAGTCCGGTGATGGAGGAGGAGGATCTCCGGAGGATTGTTGAAGTAGTAAATGGGTTCATGGTTTGAAATGCAGGTTTGAATGCAGGTTGAAAGGCAGGTTTGAATGCAGGTCCGACAGTTCAAATTAACATCATTGATGGGCGGAAATTCAAAAGGAGCCTGATAAGAGGAATTTCCCTCGTCCTTTAGGAG
>JBBDXJ010000032.1:0-8964 GCA_040902445.1 Cyclobacteriaceae bacterium
CCGGTTACATAGGTGTGCCCAGCGTGTTGGACAATATAGGATCCATGGAAAATAAAGGCATTGAGATATTGATCGGTGGCGATCCGATCGTGGGTGATTTTAACTGGAACACATCCGTAAATTTCACGGCTAACAGAAATAAAGTTCTTGACCTGGGACCGAACAAAAGAATCGGTTACCGGCCCTCAAGCGGTGGATACAGTTTAGGCACTTCTTTCATGTTTCTTGAAGTGGGCGAGTCCTTTGGTTTAATGAATGGCTGGAAATTCCTGGGTATCTGGGGAACCGACCAGGCAGAGGAGGCAAAGATTTATGGCCAGCTGCCAGGAGATCCCCGTTATCTTGATCTCAAATATGACTCTGTAATAAATGCCGACGACAGAACCACCATTGGCAATGGTTATCCGAAATTCACCTGGGGATGGACCAACCAGTTTACATACAAAGGATTTGATCTGTCATTTATGTTTATGGGTTACCATGATGTTGACCTGTTTAACACCCTGAGGATCCGCAGGGAATCATTCTGGGAAGGAAATAGTCCGGTACTATTAGATGCATGGACTCCTGAAAATCAAGATACAAATGTACCGGGTATGATTGACGGAAAATACAGGGAAGAACAAAATCTGACAAGCACACTAAATTTTGGTGGCGACGGTGGTGCTACTTCCCAATGGGTTGAAGATGCTTCGTTTATAAGACTGAAAACGGCTACCGTGGCGTATACATTTAATCGATCAAGCCTTTCGGCACTCGGATTTCAAAAGGTCAGGCTATTCATGAGTGGAACAAATATTTTCACTATCACCGATTATACCGGTTTTGATCCGGAAGTTGCAGCTTTTCCAACAAACGATGCCCAGATCGGCGTGGATTTTAGTGCCTATCCTCCGGCAAGGATGTTAACCATTGGCGCGGAATTAACCTTCTGACATAAAAAAATTAAAATACTTTTCTCATGAAAAATAGAATAGTTAGAATAAAAAATTTGGTTTTGATCATCGGGGCTTTGCTTCTCATCAATACCGGATGTGTCGATCTGGAGGAGACTCCTAAAGATTTTACCGGCCCTTCTAATTTTTATAATTCTCCGGGACAAATTGAGGCTGCTTTTGTTAGCTCGATGTCCAGGCTTTATAGTGAATGGGACGTATACTCATATGGTCACGGTCAATTCGCACATGACGACCAGATGTATTCCGGGAACCTGAATCTCTCTGACGGTCACGGCAATGGCATGTGGAGGGCGCATTACCGTGCCATAGCCGATCTTAACCCTGCTATCAAGGCGCTGAACGATGATAAATTAGGAAATGCAGCGTCTCAGGAGCAAAAAGATCAGTTAATGGCTCAGGCAAAATTCCTCAGAGCATTTAACTATTTCAGTCTCGTCAGGTTGTATGGCGACGTGCCACTTATCACCGAGCAAACGAATGTCGTGACGGATGAAATTCTTAGAATACCGTCAGCGGATGTTTACAATTTTATTCAAACCGAGCTGGAGTTTGCTGCTGCGAACCTCCCCGATAGCTGGCCAGAAGATAACCAGGGGCGTCCTGCAAGGGGTGCTGCCAAAACCTTGCTGGCAAAGGTATACATTACCAGGGCCACTGCCCCTTTGAACGATGCTTCATATGAAGTAAAGGCAAGAGACATGGCTGCTGAAGTCATGGCTGACGGCGACTATTCACTTGTACAGGATGTCGATGAAGTGTTTGCCCTGACAAACAGTTATGGACCGGAGATCATGTGGAGTTTCAATGCCTCCGAGGATGATAATTCCACGCCTCCGCAAATATGGTTGCCAGGTGGAATGGCAGATGGATGGGGTGACTTTAAAGCCGATAGAATATGGGGTGAAGCATTTCCTCCCCAACCGCGCAAAGACGCTTACCTGGTATTGGAAGATTGGGACGGAGTTGCCTGGACAGCCTGGACGCACGCTACCACCACTCCGCACGTGAGAAAATTCCTCTATGATACCCAGGAAAATCAGGAGAGATACAGGTCTGTGCAAAATATTCCTATCCTTAGATATGCCGATGCCTTATTACTTTTTGCTGAGGCTGAGAACATGGTGAATAATGGTCCGAACCAGGCTGCAGTGGATGCTGTTAACGCAATCATCAACCGCGCCAATGGTGACGTTGCCAACCCGGCAGATCCGCTTTTAACTACTGGTATGTCGGAGGCTGCTTTCGATGCTGCCGTGATTCAGCAGAGGAACCTGGAATTATGTTTTGAATATGACAGGTGGTATGATCTTATCCGCAAAAGGATCTTATGCGACAAGACTATTACAGCATACAAGCCAAATTGTAGTGACAATGATTACCTGTGGCCTATTCCCCAAACGGACTTAAGGCTCAATCCGAAATTAGGGCCGAATAACCCTGGTTACACAACTCCGACGCCCGCAGGAGGATGAAATAGAAACTTCGCTGTAATGAAAATGTCCTGCGATGAAAATCGCGGGACATTTTTTATTAACAGTTTTCCTGCCACATACTCCCCATCGACCGACCGCTTTTATATGGCTGACGTGCCCTTTAAAAGTTACTCCCTATTCCCTTATTTTCTTATTTCCCTATCCCTTATTCGTATGAGGAGAGTATGAAAATAGTATGTGAACAGTATGAATCCCCTACGAGGGGAGTATGGGGGAAGTATGAGGTAAGTATGGGAACAGTATGCCGGGAGTGTCACGTAAGCATGGCCGAGGATAGCATTATGAAGGGTATCTGCATGCCGGAAGCATGCCGCCAGTATACCAAATAAAGGGTTTGAGTATTCCTGATCATTAAATCAGACAATCCCACGAATACCAAACCAGACAGCACAAAAGCCCACCCGACAACTTTCTGAAAGTTTGGAACTTTCAGAAAGTGGCTAACGCAGGAGAGACCGTTTGCACGCAACACTATCAGGGAGCTGAATCGGGGAACAGCAAAATTTATTTTTTGCGTTTAGATTCCACAAATGCCCGATATACTTCATCGCCTGTTATTAAGGCCGCCATCTCTTCCTCCTTAAAATACCTCAGATCCTTTTGATCCAGAATGGTGACAAAATCCTCGGAGACCTTACCGGAACTATCCCTGATATTTTCGATTTTCAAGCCCAGATGTTTTGCGAGGAACGGATAGGCAGCCCCTCGTTTATTTTTTCCGTAGTCGTGGCCTTCTTCGGGGAAATGTGAATTCCCTACATTGGCTTCCTGATTGAATAATTTATATACATGCCTTGCAAAAGGATATTCCACCGCAGGATTATTTTTTGTCCAGTCATCTCCATCTGAGATCATGAGCAGGGGTTTAGGCGCAATGGCACATGCGATCTCGGCGTTGGTATACACCGTGTTTCCATTCTTGTGAACCGGCATACCACTTTCACAGGAACATCCGCCAAAGAAATGAGATGAGACCATTACTACAGGTACTGATACCTTCACACGTTCATCAAGGGCGGCAAGCATAAAAGTCTGAGTTCCTCCACCCGAAGGTCCCGTAACCGCTACCCTTTGCGGGTCAGCTTCCGGCAACGTCAGTAAAAAATCGATCACCCGCATACTGTTCCAGGTTTGAAAGGTGAGCACCTTCTCATACTTATGCGGAAGCTGAACACTTTCGCCCCATCCCACCATATCATAGGCGAAAACCAAACCACCCATTCTGGCAAGGGATGCGGAAAGATTCTGCGTGTCTTTCATAAATCTTCCATAGTCGTTTGGTTCAGGAAAATGACCGTGCGGGGCAAGGATGATCGCGAGGGATTTTTTCTTAAAATCTCCAACGGGTCTGTACAGATTTCCCGTCACGAAAAAACCGGGCAGACTTTCAAAAACAACAGACTCAACGCTATAGCCGTTCAGAACCTTCTTATTCCTGTAGCGCGGATTCAGGGGTGTTCTGGCAGGTAGCACATCCAGTTCCATTCCTTTTTTCAGTTGCGCTCTTATTTGACCGGCATGCCGTTCCCAATCTTTTTGAGAGTCTAATTCTTTTAGCAGTCCACTCAATTTATCGGCGCCTTCTTTTTCAGTGTAATAGTCGCCCTGGCATAACTCGCCCGATTGGGCCGAGGCAGCAGCGCTCATTAAAATGACAGAAACCAGAACTATTAATTGTTTCATCGTATTATCCGTTTAAATGATTTGTATGCACAATTCCAACAAAGTAAGCCTCTCGTATTGACCTGACGCTTATTTCTACGCATCACCGTTTTTAGCCACGAAGACACGAAGGCACTAAGGAGTTCTTTTGTAGAATCCCAATACAGTTCTTTGTGTCTTAGTACCCGCCCGAACGTTGCGTTTCGTACGGGCGGGCCTTAGTGGCCAAATTAACTGTTTGTGTGACACCACATTTTTAATTATTATTATAATCTTTCAACCATAACAATAGTAATCAATTTTGAATCTCATTACCAACCGTTGGATCTTTTTTGAACAACTTTTGGTATCAGATCACTGAAATCGATTTTTCATGTGCTTTAAAATATTTATCCGGACATGATTAAAACAACGGTAGTGGGTTCATACCCCATGCTGGATTGGCTCACCGCCTATCCAAGTCTCCAGGCTCTTGAGGATGCAACCATGGTTGTATTGAAAACCCAGGAGTTAGCAGAGATAGATGTTATCGCCGATGGCGAATTGTATCGCTTTGACGTTAACCATCCGGAAACAAATGGAATGATCGAATACTTCGTGCGCCCGTTGGGCAATGTTCGCAGTGAAATCACTCGTTCGGATGTCGAAGCTTTTGTAAGGCAAAAAGGTATGGGCTTCCGGGTGCGCCCCGCGGCAGTTGTTGAAGGTGCGCTGCATGAAGGCGGGCTGGATCTCGTGAATGCCTATCGCAGGATCCGACCGCTGACTAAAGTCCCCCTGAAGTTTACCATCACCGGTCCGCACATGCTCAGCAAAACATTGCTTGACAATCACTACAAAGATCTGCCGTCATTGGCCCACGACCTCGCCAGAGTCATGGCCAAACAAATTTCCGAAATTGATGCCGCGGTTGTACAGCTCGACGAAGCCAACCTTCCGGGTTCACCCGATGAGTGGGAGTGGGCGGCAAGCGCGATTAATGTGATGCTGGATGCAGTACCCAACACACCTGCTGTTCACCTGTGTTTTGGCAACTACGGCGGACAAAGCGTGCAAAAAGGAACGTGGGAAAAACTTATTTCGTATATGAATGCGCTTCATACCGATCACGTAGTACTGGAATTTGCTCATCGCGGATACAACGAATTGGAGTATTTTAAAGGCCTGCGTTCTGAAATTGGAATCGGACTGGGAGTCGTGGATATCAAATCTACGGTGATTGAAACACCCGAACTTATTGCAAAAAGACTGGAACACGGCACAAAAGTTTTAGGTGAAGACCGGATCCGCTACATCCATCCCGACTGCGGATTCTGGATGTTAAAACGCTCTGTCGCCAACGCGAAGATCCGCGCGCTCACATCGGGACGGAATTTGTTTGAAGGAAGGTGAAAATTAGTCATTAGTCAATTAGTCATTAGTTATTTGAGAATGCAGTGGCATTTTACCAATAACCAACAACAAACAACCAACAACTAAATCATGAAAATTAACCGTAAACAAGCTTTGAAAAAAATGGCTTTAGGAACGGCAGGGGCGTTTACTTTGCCCCACATTTCCTACGCCGCTTCGCAGCAACGTGATACTTCCCCGATGATCACGCCCCTTCAGGAAATTGACAAGGCCGCTCATTGGAAAAAGTCTGCGCTGGTCATCGTAGACATGCAAAATGATTTTGTGCGTAAAGGGGCACCGCTGGAAGTTCCCACTGCACGCGACACGATCAAAAACAATAAAACCCTCATCCAGGCTTTCCGAAAACACAACCTTCCAATAGTGTTCACCAAATTCATATCCCATCCCCACTATTACCTTTTGTGGGACTGGTCGCCTCAGTGTCAGCCTCCCACGAAGTGTTGCTGGAAAGATCATGAACGGAATTACAGCGATATCGCGGGCCGCCGCCAATGCACCGATGTTATCGACGAGCTGGCGCCTGAACCGCAGGATATAATTATCGAAAAGTTTGGATACGGCGCTTTTCACGAAACACAGCTGGAGAAAATCGTTCGTTCCTTCGGACTCAACTCAATCGTTGTAACCGGAACCGTGACGCAGATCTGCGTCGAGGAAACCGCGCGCGAAGCATTTCACCATGGCTTTCGCACCACCATGGTTGAGGACGCGGTCTCTTCGTTTGCACCTGACCTGCATGCGGCGACATTGAAGAATTTCGCCATGAAATTCGGTTGGGTGGCGAAAACCAGTGACATTGCTTCGAAACTTGTGTGATCATCGTCAGGCATGCCAGCCCGCGCGGACTATCATTGGGCTAAAGCCGCTCCTTTATTAATTCTTAAACCACGACACTTTTCGTGCGCGCCGAATTTTTTTCTATACTTGAAAATACCTGTACGCAGAGTTCGAATACGCGTCTCGTTGTTCACAAAAGTTGAACAATACGTTTACGCCGTATTACATACTGACTTCATATTAGCTGGGGACGGCGCACGAATTAACGTGATGCTCGATTTTTCCTCTCCTTTAGGAGAGGCTGAAAAAGAGCAGGAATTAAAATGCGTCAGCAGAATTGCATCAAATGAATGTATTGCCGATGTGAGGCGGCACGCCCGCTTCCTAGCCCCTGGCAGACTCGATTTTTTCAAATTTTGTTTATCTGTTTCGAATTAATATGTTAGATTGAGTACCAGCAAAAACCACCAATCTGCCCCGGAAAATCCTGCTTTTAGAGGCGCCGTTTCGGGCTGAACTTTTAACTAAAATGCACATGATGATAACTGTAAGATCTGTTTTATATTTTTTATATGCGTGGTTGTTGGTCTTTTTCCTGCCAGCCGTATTATTCGCCCAAACTGGGGACCTCCGGCTTCTTGAATGGCAACCGAAAAGTCAGCTGGTTGTGGAAGTAACCTCCATCAAAAAACCAAAATTTCCTGTGATCGACATTCACAATCACTTGGGCGCGCTTGAGGATACGGAAGAATATCTTCAGGAGATGGACAAAGCCGGTGTCAAAATGTGTGTGAGCCTGGACGGGCTTTCCGCAAATGATTTTTATAAGGAGCACCTGAAAGTTTCTAACAAAGTTGCGAAAGACAGGTTTCTGGTTTTTTTTCGGCCGGATTTCAGCAGGATTGACGAGGCAGACTTCGGGAGAAAGGAAGCACAGAAACTTGAACAAGCTGTGCAACTGGGAGTCAGGGGTCTAAAAATTTCGAAAGTGCTGGGACTTACTGTGAAAGATAAAAGTGGCAAAGTTGTTCCGGTAGATGACCCTCGCATCGATCCCATATGGGCAAAGTGCGGGGAGCTGGGGATCCCGATAGTGATCCATGTTTCGGATCCTGTTGCATTTCACACACCCATTGATCGTTTCAATGAGCGATATGATGAATTGGGCGCCCATCCAAACTGGTCGTATTACGGCGACCAGTATCCATATTCCAAAGAAGATATTCTTGCCCAACTATATCGTGTTATTGAACGCCATCCCGAAACTATTTTTGTTTCCACACATTTGGGAAATCTTGCGGAAGACCTCGGCCGGGTTTCAAAATGGCTTGATAAATATCCCAACATGTACGTAGACATCGATGCGCGCATCAGTGAGCTGGGACGTCAACCTTATACGGCGCGTAAATTCATGATCCAATACCAGGACCGCGTTCTTTTTGGAACGGATACGCGGCCAAACGCGGAAGCATACCAGGTGTACTACCGGTTTTTGGAAACCGACGATGAATATTTTGATCCTTCCAAAAGCCACCATCAGCAGGGCCGCTGGATGATCTACGGAATTTTTCTTCCCGACGATGTGTTGGAAAAGATCTACAACAAAAATGCGATGAAGATCCTTGGGATGTATAAGGGTAGGAAATAATGTTTTGTGCCCACAGTCGACAGGCCACAGACCACAGCTAATACCGGTACGGACTATGGACTATCACTACAGAGATTTATATAAGAATGTTGTTGCTTATCCACTTAAGATAGAAATCGAAAATCAGAAGCATATGAATCACGACCGAAGAAATTTTTTGAAATTGTCGACAGCGGCGATGGGTAGCGCAGCCTTTGCAGGCATTGGTTTGCCTAAAGCTACAGCCGCGCAAAATTCTCAGGATGGTAAGCCTGTCAAACTTGGATTTATTGGCGTGGGCGGCAGAGGCTCGTATCACCTGGACGTGAGTCTGGGCATAGAAGGAATAGAAGTGCTCGCCGTCTGTGACATCAACGCCACCCGCCTCCACCGCGCAAAGAGGTGGGTGGAGGAGTCCGGACGTCCAACGCCAAGGCTATATGGTGACGGGCCGACCGATTTTAAAAGGCTTTGTGAAACCGAAACACTGGATGCAGTAATAATTTGCACGCCATGGGAGTGGCATACTCCCATGTGTCTTTCCGCCATGAACAACGGCAAACACGCTGTTTCCGAGGTTCCCATCGCGATCACGCTTGATGAGGCGTGGGCGCTGGTGGAGACTTATGAAAAAACCGGAAAGTGGGCGACCATTGGCCTGGAGGGATTCGGCGAACTACCGGTATTAAACATGATCCAGAAAGGTGTGTTGGGAGACATTATTCATGCTGAAACAGGATATGTTCACGACCTGAGAATGGTGAAGTTCAATCCCGAGGAAGAACCGTGGCGTTTGCAGCATGCCATTAACCGCAATGGAAATTTATACCCCGATCATCCGATGAATAAAATGTTGCCCGCACTGGATATCAACCATGGCGACAGGATTGATTTCCTTGTGTCCATGAGTTCGAAATCTGTGATGCTCAATGAATACGCAGCCATGAATTATGGCAAGGATTCACAATATGCGAAAACAAAATACGCGCTGGGTGATTACAACGCTTCGCTGATCAGGACGGTCAATGGA
>JBBDXJ010000033.1:0-4995 GCA_040902445.1 Cyclobacteriaceae bacterium
CTGAAACTCGCACACCCCGGAGTCCCTGAGACAGGAGACTCCGGGGAGACGGTGACGGATAACCCAACGCCATCTCCTGGCCCCAAACCCACAGGCAACCGCTGAACAGCTCGCCCTAAGGGAAGCGTGGCTGAAGGAGGTTGATTAGATTGAAAGGTTGGAAAGGTCTGAAAGGTTGCAAGTCTCCGCAGTGTCTCCTGCCTCAGGGACGCTGCGGCTTTCGAAGTCGCAAACTCCGGGAGATCGAAGGCTCATGTGAGGCCCTGCTTACAGATTAAAGCTTATTGCTTATAGCTTAACTAGACCTTGAACTCCTTCTTCATCTTTCTCTTCAAGAGTTTGTTAGCTTCCTTGTCATTTTTGAATTTCTCTTTTTCAGGATCCCACTCCAGGGGGCGTTGAAGTGCATAGGCGATATTTCCGATGTTGCAAACGCTGGCGGTGCGATGACCGGTTTCAACATCGCAGATCGGCGGCTTCCGGGATCTTATTGCGTTAAAGAAATCCTGGAAATGATTATCGCAAGCCTGAATTTTGTAATCCGCCTTGTCAAATACTTTATCTTTTAAAGTTTCGGGCGTGGTGCGAATTTCTCCCCGCTGCACATATACTTCTCCCTCAGCCCCGATAAAGTGACAATAGTTTTTACCTGCCTCGGGTTGGTGGATCATTTCGACCCCATTTTCGTATTGGTAGATCAATCCGCTTTGTTTCCCTTCTCCCGGAGGGATTATTCTAACGGGCCCGCTATGATCCATTCCCAATCCCCACTGTCCAATGTCAAACATATGCGCTCCCCAATCCGTCATATAGCCACCGCCGAATTCTTTATAGTCGCGCCACTTGGCCCAGAAAGTTGCGTCCATATTTGGCGCAAGGTTGTTGTTGTAAGGACGGTCAATGACATTCGGCCCCATCCATAAATCCCAGTTCAACCCCTGGGGTGTTGGTTCAGCCTGAAGGTCCCATTCTTTTGGTGGTCCACCAACGCTGACATAAATCTTTTTAATATCGCCAATTGCTCCGCTTCTCACCAGTTGTACAGCCTGGGTAAATTCTTTGGAAGAGCGTTGCATACTTCCGGTTTGAAAAACACGTCCGTTCTTTCGTGTGGCCTTCACCATTGCACGACCTTCTTTAACTGTAAGAGAAAGTGGTTTCTCACAATAGATATCTTTACGTGCTTTTGCAGCATGCACCGACATAGCCCCGTGCCAGTGATCGGGTGAAGCGATCACTACGGCATCGATATCTTTCTTAGCCAAGATCTCCCGATAATCTGCATATGCAGCAGTACCACTATAAGAAGACTGACCTGTTTTTTCTGCGTATAGTTGATTGTTAATCGTAATAAACTTATCAAGTTTCAGCGCATACACATCGCTTGCCGCCACGATCTGTGCTTCTGGCAAATTAAAAAAACGACGTTGTAATCCCGCGCTCTGTTTCCCGCAGCCAATAAAACCGAGAACGATCTTATCACTGGGAGCCAGGTAGCCGGCACCTCCAAGCACACGGCGTGGAACAATAAAGAAGGAAGAGACTATCGCCGCGCTCTTGATAAAATTCCTGCGGCTGATGTTCTTTGAGGATTTCATAATGGATTAAAAGTCTTGTATTAAGGGGAACTAAGATATTTTATGAGTATTAAATAAAACCAATGGGGCTCACATTTCAAAGATGAACATTTATTATTTGATGAGCGGGAAGCGTGAAGGATCGCGACAATAGTAAATTATTTACCATTGATCTCATACCCGATTTTCGTTGAAACACCATCGGCAGTAACTTTCAATTCAAGCTTCGACGCACCGGGCTTCGGTTTGCCGACAATCTGCGCGCTGATCTTTGGAGGTGCGCTACCTGAGTACGGTGCAACGATGGTAACAAATCGCACAGCTTCTCCAGATCCTTTTTGGATCCGATAACGAAAAGCGGGACGGCGTTCTTTTTTGGTATAAATAAAAGACACCCAACCTTCCTCCTCTTGTAATTGCATCCCGTCTTGATCCATCGACTGAACAAAAACATTCCATCCTTCTTTAAAATCGCTCTGCACAGAAAACTTGTCACTATTAAAAACAGCGTTTCCGGGTGCAAGCTGAAAATGAATATCCACGTCACCTTTACCCTTACCCATTGCTTCATCTACAATTACAAAATATTTTTTATCCACAAAAAAAACTGCGCGCCGATGTGTAAGGTTAGGGTAACTTGTATTCTCCACCACCAGAACATCGAGGTCGTTACCTGGCCTCCACAACAATTGTTTTGGCGCGGAAGCGGAGTTTTCGCCATTGAGCGTTAATGTCTGGTGAACTTTCGTCTGGCGGAACCATGCTCGGTTTTCAGGGTCACCGCTGTAAATATAACTTCCGGCGTCGGGCATGAGGTGTCGACTGCCCGCGTAAAGCTCAAAAGTTCCATTGTCCGGTTGACTATGACCTCCACCATCAGGGCCGCATTTAAGTACGAAGACGATTGCATCTTTACTCCAATCGCTACGCATGGAATAAAAACCGCTGGTCTCCAACGCAAAGGCTGTGGCTTTGGGTTTCTGTCCTGCTTTCCCTTCCGTGGCCACATAGAGAAAATCATCGCGGTCAAAGATTGTTGCCCACTCTTTTAGCCGGGGCCAGGTGTGGCCTGGAGATCCCGTCCAGGAGTCACCAAATTGTGTGGTGGTTCCATCGGGATAACCGAGCTTAAAAGGAACTTCGCACATTTTCTCAATTTTCTCCAGATAGGATTTTGGAAATGCATCTTTCAGGCCGTTCATACTGGCGAGATCCAGGGTGCGCTTAAACCATCCGATTGAACTCATGTGATAACCCATGGCAAGCTCGCGCTGATGTCCATCCGGGTAAACCTGGTTTTCGATTTCCCTATTCAATCGTAAGATGGCCTCATCACGCCACTTTATGCCATCCTGAAATTCGGGAAAAGTCATCGCTATGAACGCCATACCCTCCGCTTCCATCAACCCCCAGTTACTTCCCTTCCTGTACTTTGTCATCAGATAGGCGGCGTGGTCATAACAACTGTTGAGAAAGGCCACGAGTACTTCCGGGGTAAAGGAAGGTGAATCTACAAAACGTTGAAAGAGCTCCATCCACCGGTATCCACGGATGCCCGCTTCAATGGATCTCCACGCGTACGCATGCTCTTCATCCCTGGGATTCTTGTGCGTCCAGTCCAGGAGTTGTAAGCACCATTCACGCGCGTATTTCTCATCACCCGTGTGCCAATAGGCACGGCCCAGGGCATCCCAGAAACCCATCCGGTTTAGTTGCCATACCCATTCGTTGTCAGGCACTGGTCTTAACCCCCAGTCAATGTCGTCGCCGCAGTAGTAAGGAGGATAAGCGCTCTGACCAATAAAAATATGCTTCATCGCATCATCTGCAACCTTCAGATCATTCTCTTCTGCTGACTTGCCCAACATGGCTTCCTTTGTTTTGCGGTCGATCGGATGTTTTACGAAATCACGCGACCGGTAATAAGTTAAAAGTTCGGATACCGCTTTTGCCGGATCGTCAATGGATTGTTTTACCTTTTCGAGTCCGCGGGCATTTAGATTGATTCGCGACAACAGTAATCCAATTTCACCGGCATCCTGCGGGGTGCGCATTCCAGTCCGTATCAATTCCTCGTTTCCGGATCTAAAGCTATAGGAAGCTTTTTCACTGTTGGAAAATGGTATGATCAAATCCCATTCGTTGCGTGCCTGATCTTTCACTCTTACGGTCACCTGGTCGCTTTCGCGTGAGATTAATTCAGTTTCAACGGGCGCGGGGTTTCCCTCTGATGGATACAATATCCAAACAAACGAAGTACTGGTCTTAATATCGGTAGAATAAACATTTACGGGGGCGGGTTCCGCTTTATTATATCGTTCACTATACCAACCCTGTGGAGAAGGTCCCTCCTGTCCCTGTATCTGTTTTATATTCCATCCTGAAAAACCCACCGGAATGATCTTAAGATTACCCTTTTCATGATCCGTTGAAACCACTCCATTTTCTTCAACTTTTATTTTTGAATCAGGATGCCAGTGCCACAGTGTCTCAATTTTACGCGGACGATCAGTCTCTATATTGTCCACAACGACCCAGAATTTTCCACGAACGTGAAACACAGCCCGGGTATGTTTTGCCTGGCCTTCTAAATCGTTGAACTGATTGAACGCATTCCACGCATAATCAAACTGGTCGGTAATTCTGTAATGCTTATCAGATAGTGGTTCCGTTGCAACGCGCGGCCCGGCACCCTGTCCGTTCCCATCGATGAGAATGAGATTGTGACTGGCACTTCCCACGGCGTATTTCCGGAACTTATTCGCAAACTCGCCGCGGTAAGCAAACCGTCCGCCATCGACGAGCAAATCGCGTCCATAAGCCGACACGGAGAGGTGAAGCTTATCATTGTGCTGATGACCGGTGCCCCAAGGACCAACATCGAAAAACGCCCAATGGGCATCCCCCTGATACCCGCTCCTCATGATCAATTGACCAGCCCAGGGAAAGACAGCGGATGGGGCGCCAACAGGACGTTTCCCTCGCTTCCCGTTCGTAGCAATAAACAACCAATCTTCACGGTTGTATGCGGAGGCTGCCTCCGCAATTATCTCGCGGTTATACCGTTTGTCTGAATCGTTGTTAAGAATCCCGTAACCCGTTGGGCTGACGGAATAAGCAATATACGCGTGCATCTTCTCCAGTTCCGTTTTGTAGCCCTCTGGTAATGGTTCCTTTGCTTGGTCACAGATCTCCAGAAACTGATGAAAATTATTCAGTGCCACCTGGTGATAATGGGAAGTCAATTCCTTCTGCACACCATCGGGGTAAACCTGCTCCTTTAGTCCTTCCTCCATTTTATTTTTCGCATAGGAGATCCACCGTGGAGACTCTTCAAATTCCGGCCAGGCAGTCGCAACCATGGCGAGTCCCGACATCTCCATCGTTAACCAATTCCCCTCCTTTGCATGAAAATTCC
>JBBDXJ010000033.1:5005-8961 GCA_040902445.1 Cyclobacteriaceae bacterium
AATTCCTCAGGTAATGGGTATGTTCGGTA
This sequence comes from Cyclobacteriaceae bacterium, assembly GCA_040902445.1. Taxonomy (GTDB): domain Bacteria; phylum Bacteroidota; class Bacteroidia; order Cytophagales; family Cyclobacteriaceae; genus Chryseosolibacter. Next base: position 5,035 of record JBBDXJ010000033.1, read on the forward strand.
AGACTTGTCAGCAACAAGAGTTGAGTGGCAGGCGATAAGTATCCGGATTCCATCAATCCAAAGAATACACGCGCCCATACTTTCACCCTGAAACTAACCTCAAGTCCCCGCCACATTTCAGTGCTGCTTTTTTTTGCCGGATATGGCAGACTGCTTATCACCCAATCGCGAATATGCAGGTCAATTGTTTTGGCATACACGGCGTTTCCTGTTTTGAAATAGGCGTCCAGGAGTGTTTGAAGATGATAGTGCCTGTTGAGACCCCATGCCCATTCGATATCGTCTGCTGGTCCGCGGTAGTTCCAATCAAGCCTACCACTTAAACGAGATGGAACAGCAGCGGGCGCATCGTAAAAAGTAAATATCCCCTGCAGAATCGAATCTGCCCCGGGAACTGTTTGTGTTGATGGTGCCGGTATCTCTCTTCGTAGAAATTGCGCAGTCTTCGCATCGTGAAAGTAATTCAATAACTCTTTACAGGCCGCAACGACATCACCAGCTGCCCTTGCGGTCTTCACTTTTTCAAGACCATTGAAGTCCAGATCGATCGAGCTAAGCAAGGTGTCTACCCTGCCGGGGAATTTTTGATAAACCTCCTCAACATCGCGACCATTTTTCAGGTCATGTTGTCCGTAAGTATTTGCAAATGAAATACAAATACAAAAGGAGACCATAAAATACAAAATGCGTTCTGTTTTCACGAAGCTTGATTAACAATTAAAGATTGATGTTGTGAATGCAGCGTTGTACTATCACATGTTAATTATCAGCGGTCAGCCGCACGCGGATCGAACCTTCATTATCCGGAAACAGATATGCGGGAAGCCTAAGTTCCAAACGTTTGAGATTTTCAATTTTTCTGTCGAGTTCCATCGGTGGCGGATCTAATGAAATGACGGACACGCTAACATCGGGATGAGACAAATTTTCAAGCCTTAACTGTTTTCCATCCTGTCTTAAAATTGCTCCACCTTTGGTTATCTCCACGGCGGCGGCCGTCATCAATTGCCAGGTGATGCTTTTAGTCGAATCATTGAATTGAAGTTTATCTTCGATCAGGATCGAGTGACCATTCTCCTTCGAAAACCTTCGGATGGCGCCGTCCAGTTTTCCTCCAAAGACTTCTTTCAGGTCAAATGTAGCTTCCGGTTGATTGCCCTTTTTAAAATCTTTTAGGGAGGCGAAACCACTATTGATGTGCAAGGCCTCATTGACGGTAAGCGTACTGTGGCCATAATTGTTTTTGGTGAGCAATTGCCATCGCTGACAATTCTGACAATTCGCCCAAAGGTTAAAGCCGGTTTTTTCAATTTCATTATAAGACTGGTTTCCAGGGTCAATTACCCACCTGATACCATCGAGCTCGAAAATAAAAGAACCGGCATCCATGTTACCATGGCTGACCGTGGCGCGACCGCCTTTGCCGCCGAAATAATATTGTCTTTTGTCGTCAGGACCGCCGCGGAAGATAACAACGGGATTTTCACCCTCGCCTTTCCATGCCAGCGGAAGCTCGGTCTCATTCTTTGCTTCAAACTGAGAAATCCAAACCAATCCCGCGCCGGCCAGGCGCGAAAGCTTGCCTGTAGCCTCAGGATTTTGTAAGAACTTTTCACGTTCGAGATATAACGGATTGCCTGTCTGCTGTGCAAACCATGCGAGCGTAATGTCGCCAGAGCTTCCTCCTTTGTCACCACAATCTGCGAAATTGTAGTACCAGCCCGATGGGGCAACACTTAGCAATCTGAAGTCTGCGCTTTGCACAAAGGCAGGATAGGCGGCAATACCGAAGTCAGTTCCAAAGGCGCTTTCCAGCAAAGACGATGTCATCACGGAGAAACTCGTTCCATATCCCCAGTAGGTGGCACCTTCGGGATATAGGCCATCCGGACCGTATTGTTTCAAGGCATTGGACATACCGTCCAGCGAACGGCTGATGGTTTTCGCCGCGAGGGCAGGATCTCTGTCCGCAATCACAATCGATGCGGCGATCATGCCTCCATTACACACCTGGTTCCAGTTGTTGGTGCCATTCACCCATCCAGGTACACTGTTGCTGGCGGGATAACTGGGCTTTATTCCTTTTTCGATGAGAGCAGTCTTGGCGATATCCACGGTTGCTTTTGGCAAAGCCTCTCCTGCCCAATCCACCGCCAGAGCAATAGCCAAAGACATCTCGGCTACATCAAGGTAATGCGATGGATTCCAGTCCGGAAAATTGCACACCGCCTTGACTTCATCATCAATGCGCCTGAGTATTGCGGGATTTTTTTCTATCCGGTAAATCATTCCCAGTATGCTCATACGGGATAACATTTCGCGGGATACAGCCAGCAATCTGCGACCTTCCATCTTGCGCGTTAACAGCGGTTCTTTCATAATCTGATCCGCATTGAACTTCATCGCGGCGTAATAGTTTTTCACCATGGGATCTGATTTCAATTTGCTCTTCAATTGTTTTTCGATCGCGGGAGTGAGCACGAGTTTTGGGCCTGATTTTCGAAGTTTGTTCTTGATGTAACTAACCGAAATCGGATTCTCAAGTTTCACCGGATCTGGTTCCGGTTGTGGCAATGGCTTGTGATCCGCGGTGCCGGAAGTTCCCTGTTGGTATGCTATCAGGCAGCAGAATATCGGTATGATTATAAATTTAGATTTCATAGAAAATTATTTTAAGGTTAGTAGATTAAACTTCGTTTATCGCAGGCGCGTCTTACTTCAAGATAAGGAAATTTAGTCGCACGCGTTTGCGAATTTTTACGCTCATACCGCCCCAGTGTACAATCACTTTGTATCCATCCGAAAGGTCCGCGGTCTTAAATTACATTTTTCCCAACCTTTGACAATACCGCTCCTCACATTCAAAAAAAGCCCCGTCTCCCACGCGGCCGCGGGTGCGCGGGAAAGAGGGAGAGGGGGTTGGGGTGAGGTAAATCAATGAGCAATTGAGCAATCTCTCAATGGATCTCTCAATTGCGCAATTGTTGAATTGCAAAATCACTGTTGTCAGGGGAAAACTGGCAATGTGCGTATAGCCCTGAAGGGGCGCGATAACCTAGCCCAGGGTGAGGAGCGGTAGGCTCCGAGCCCTGGGTTAACAGGAGTGTCCAAGCAAGCCCTGAAAGGGCGCAAGATGAGGTTTACACGAAACGCTCGTTGCAGCTGATCACACACTGCTTCGAATCGTCTTGCGCCCCTATAGGGCTGAATATGGAAACGTTCTGTCAACCCAGGGCTTGAAGCTGCGCTTCCACACCCTGGGCTAATATGTAACGCCCCTTCAGGGCTAGATGAATAAAACATATCGGTGAATGCCGAACCGAAAGGAGTTCCAGAGGCGAATTTCCATTTTGTCCATATTATTGGGCTTCCTTTTGGAAACTGTGAAAAATACTGGCCGCGTTTAATCCATTCGAAGTTTTTGATGCGATTCTATTTTTCCCCGGACAACAGTGATTGAGCAATCTCTCAATGGATCTCTCAATTGCGCAATTGTTGAATTGCAAAATTGTCCAATTGTGCGTTCGCCAGCGCGCGGGTCAGAGGGTGAGGTAATCAAAAAAAAACAGGCAACCACTAGGGTGATCGCCTGTTCTTAAAAAATCAATACCCGACCTTCGAAGCTGGCATTTTCCTCAACACCTCAACACACCAGCACCTCAACACCTCAACACACCAGCACATTCACGCTACCACCCCGGGTTTTGACCCAAGTTTGGATTCTGTGAAATCGCACTGATCGGTATGGGCCACAAGTAATGTTTACTTTCATCAAACACCGGCGTTGCGTAGTCACTACCGGCATAGACATCGATATACTCTACAGGGTTTCCAAAAACGTCAGTCGTGACAGACGATTTGAGTGCTTTGGGCACGACATTCGTGGGATCAAACCTCGCCCGGTTTTCCGCATCCCAGCGAACACCG
>JBBDXJ010000034.1:0-1362 GCA_040902445.1 Cyclobacteriaceae bacterium
CCACTGATCAGCTCTTAAGCGTTATCCCTATTGATTCGCTAAAATTCCAGATCAATGAAGATCAGCAGGAGGACCCCAAAGAACCGGGCAAGATCTACGAACTGCTTGTTTATGCCCGCGAACCACAGGACGAAAAGAATTATTATTTATTCAAATATTACAGGAACGATTCCCTTACGGTTTTTAATCCGACGGATATTTATTACAGCGACGATGAGCTTCTCGCCGAAAAGATCGATGGCGTGCCTTCCCCGGTCTATTATGCGCCAAATGATAAAGCACGCCTGGAGGTGTACAGCCTCAGCCGAAGAGGATACATATTTTATAATGATCTCGCCATCGTACTGAACAATGATGGGGGAGGAATGTTCGGACCAATTCCCTCTTCGCCCCGGACAAATTTAACCAATGGCGCACTTGGATTCTTTCAGGTGAGTGCCGTACAGGAAAGAGAAACCTATATTGAATGATGGCGCGAATGTTCGCCACCTAAAAATTTATCCGGATTCATCTGAAATTCCTCTATTTTAGAGGTCAGATGGATCCTGGATTATTCCCGGATTCAAATGCAAAATTAAGCAGCATGAGAAATCCGGTTTTATTGATAATTCTTTCCTTCATTATCCTGACCTCCCGGGCACAGATCGTTCTGGAGAATAATCCTCCCTCATTGAAGTGGTATCAGGTCAAGACTCTCAACTTCAGGGTTATCTATTCTGATGGTTTTGAAGTTCAGGCGCAACGCGTTGCTAACTCACTGGAACATATCCGTGAAGCCGAGGCAAAGTCGCTGGGGACCGTGCCGCGAAAAATTTCAGTCATCCTGCAAAATCAGTCTGCGGTATCAAATGGTTTCGTTTCAATTCTACCGCGGAGGTCGGAATTCTATGCAATGCCGACACAGGATTACAACTTCATCGGTACCAACGATTGGCTCGATCTGCTCACTTCTCACGAATACCGGCACATTGTTCAATACCAGCATGCCTCCAGAGGATTTAACAAGTTGATCTACTATTTATTCGGATCAATCTCTTTGGCCGGTATGGCACAGGTTGCGGCGCCATCCTGGTTTTGGGAGGGGGATGCAGTGGCGACCGAGACCGCATTCACACCCAGTGGGCGGGGCAAAATTCCAAACTTTGGCCTTTTGATGAAGACCAACCTGCTTGAAGGCAGAAAATTCAATTACCACAAGCAGCTCCTGAGATCCTACAGACATAACATACCGGATCACTACGTACTTGGTTATTACATGGTGAGTTACCTGCGCAGAAAGACAAATGACCCGAATATCTGGGGGAAAATTACAGCCCGCTCATGGAGCGTTCCCTTTATTCCGTTTGCCTTTTCCAACGCTAT
>JBBDXJ010000035.1:0-8909 GCA_040902445.1 Cyclobacteriaceae bacterium
ATTCAAACCTGCCTTTAAACCTGCCTTTCAACTTGCATTCAAACCTGTCTTTCAACCTGCATTCAAACTAAACCCTTCTCATTTCACTCCCACTCAGTCCCATGTGAGTGTTTTGTGAATTCACTGTCTGTGCACGGTCAAAGACCCGTGTAATGGAGTGGGGGGCGTTTTGGTGTGAGGATGAGATGCGGCATATTTTTGTCACCTGATGGAAAGTATTTGTCTTTTTTAATCCGGATTACGTAAATTCACGTCTAAGACCCTCAAGATGAACCCTGATAGAACAAAATTCTATACGGAGTTAATGAAGAGCTTAACAGCATTCATTTTAGGCACCGGCGCTGGTATTTACGCTATAATCACCAGCGGGAAGACAGAAGGGTACCAGCTTTTCTTATACTTTATTTCAATTTTGTGTCTGTTTTCGGTAGGCATGCTTGTTGCAGTGTTTATATACTTGGACAGAAATACTTGATTTATGGAAGCCATCGATATTATCCTGATCAGCTTGTCTGTTGTTACCACGATCTCTTTTGGCACAATGTTCTTTATTGTTGTGCGCAGAATCATGGAAGGGAAAAAATCCGGAACAGAAAATAAAAATAAGCCCCGGCCAGCCTCAAAACCTTTGCCCCAGGTGTAGGCATGCACTATCCATGGGTAATGCATGGGTAGTATATGTGTGATGCACGGGCAGGTGAATGTTGGAAGGTATAAAGGCAGGTTTAAAGACAAGTCTAAAGGCAGGTCGTTAAATGCGGGTTGGGAATGCAGGTGGTTCAACCTGGTATTGAACTTGACTTTTGACCTGACCTTTCAAACTAAGAAGATGCTTACTCAAAGGGCTGCTATAAGACACTTACAAAAAATCGCTGCAGAGATAAAGCGATCGGGCATCCACTTGAAAAAAGTGATCCTGTTTGGCTCTTACTCAAAGAATCAACAACATGAATGGAGTGATATCGACGTTGCTTTCGTCGCAGATGAATTCAAGAGCATCGGACCGGAGGATGTTAAATTGTTTTCCAAGATCCTTATCAAATATCCCGATCTGGGCATACAACCGCGTACTTACAACACTAAAGACTTCACGCCCCGGAAAGATCCTTTTGTCGAAGAAATATTAAGGACCGGAACGGAATTGGACTTTACGTGAATGCGGCCATTGAAGCCGGGTTAATAAAGAATGGGAGGATGATATTCGTATTATATATCAGCTAAGATTTCTTTCCCACTCATCCCTTAGCCGTTTTTGAATGGTCAATGGATCTTCCTTTATCGATGGAAGCGCACCGTTATACTTTTTTGCATTGAAGCCCTTGCGGCTCTTTTGTTCATACAGCCTTCTTTCGATCTCTGCGACCTCTTTTTTATCCGCATTTTTCTTTAGTGTAAGTTTCATTTGCTTTAGTATTCTGTTTTGCAGCATCGCTCTGGCTTATCTTTTCTGCCACAAAGATAAGAAAAAGATCAACCGGATACTTTCGACATTAGGCCATGCCAGCAATTCCATTCGTGAGATAACCGATAGTTGCGAATCAATTTTCTCAATAAACTCAGCAGATTTTTCGGGCAGTTTATCGCTTAGATAATCAATGGTGATATTCGTGTCTATTAAATAGCCTTGTCCCATTCGCTTCGAACATCATTGACGAATTGCTGAAAATCCTTGTATTGATTATCAGAAAGCTTTAAGGCCCCTCGCAGTTTTGATGTATTTTTTTTAAGAACAGCCTTTTGATCTTTTTTAAAATCAATTTATCAGGATCCTTTTAAATCGGTAAACTGTAATCAATTTCTAAAATTCCCTCCACCCAAATATAGTTGAGAAAATCCTTGTTTGGCAATCCGTGATCGGTTTAATCCAGGTCAATCGGTTTGAATCACCCTCACTTTTTAACGCAGACCAAAACCTGCAATTATACCTGTCTTTAAACCCAACTACGCTCCCTCGCTAAACCCTCGCAAGCTTCTGCCTGCACTAAAGTTTCTGCAGACGGGTCGTTGGGCACGCCTGTCTTTAAACCTGGATTAAACTTGCATTCAAACCTGTCTTTCAACCTGCATTTAAACCTGCCTTTCAACCTGCATTCAACCTGTCTATATGCGTCCTATATGCGTCCTATATAAGGCATGCGTAGTCAACAAAATCCCTTCAGCCCAATTAGCCAACAAAATCCGTTTCAATGGATTGATTTTGCATTTTCTTTGCGTGATGCACCTTGTCATTTACAATAGATATCGGTTCCTAAACCGATTTTTTTCTCAGGATGACGGGTCTCACCAGGGATCCAGACCTCTCAACTAACACCATCCATCGGTAAAACCCACCAATGAATAATCACGGACAACCCGGAAACCGGCAACCTTTCAAACCTTTCAATCCGGGGGATTGTGGTACAGATTAGTAATTTAATTGCTAATCTGTACCTTTAGCGCATGGTTAACCGCGAAATTGCAACAGTTATCACTGAAATGGCCCTTAAGATGCCGATTATCAGCATTACGGGGCCCAGGCAATCAGGTAAGACCACACTTTCGAAATTGTGTTTTCCCGACTATGATTATGTGAACCTGGAGTCACCTGAAACCAGGTTAACAGCAATGGACGATCCTAAAGCTTTTTTAAAGCAACACAAAAAAGGTCTTATCATCGACGAAGCACAACGGTTTCCGGATCTGTTTTCCTATCTGCAAGTGATCAGTGATGAGCACGGTAAACCGGGAGAGTATATAATCACCGGCTCACAAAACTTTCTGCTAAAACAGAATATTTCACAAAGCCTCGCCGGAAGGGTTTTCATTTCGCACCTGTTTCCTTTTTCTATAGCAGAACTAAGTGCGGAAAATCTACTTCCCACAGATCTCAATGAAGCAATATTCAAAGGTTTCTACCCCAGGTTATATGACCGCGACATTGCGCCGGAATTATTTTATCCTTCTTATAATCAAACCTATCTGGAAAGAGATATTGGTGGATTGGTAAGCGCGCAGAATATGAATTTGTTCCGGCGATTTATGGAACTGCTTGCCGGAAGGACCGGGCAAATGATCAATTTTTCTTCGCTAAGCATAGAGGTCGGCGTTGATTATAAGACTATTCAGGCCTGGTGTTCGCTTCTTGAGACCGGGTTTATGATTTTTTTTCTGCGCCCCTATTTTAAAAACTTTTCAAAAAGAATAGTGAAAAGTCCGAAGGTTTATTTTTACGATACAGGGCTCGCATGTAATTTACTGAGAATTAAATCAGCGGAAGAGCTATCCAGACATTGGGCAAAGGGCGCACTTTTTGAAAATATGGTCATCGCCGATATCATTAAAAATTTCTCCAATTCCGGTCAGCAAACTCCATTGTACTTCTGGCGCGATAACAAAGGTCTGGAGATCGACTTACTAATAGCCCAGGCGTTAGGGATGAAAGCGATTGAGATCAAATCCGGGACAACCATCAATACCAGTTTTTTCTCAAACCTTGAAAAATTTGAGAAGCTAACAGATATTCCTTTATCAAAGGTTCTGATCTATGGCGGTCCAACCAGGCAAACCGTGAGGGGAACTGCTGTATTTCCGTGGACGGATCTGGTTGGAATGCGGTAGAATGCAGGTCGAAAGACAAGTCTAAATGCAGGTTTAAATGCAAGTCTAAAATGCAGGTAAAAAGGCAGGTCTGAATTGCAAGTTTTTACGTGACACTGTCCAACCTGTCTTCAAATGTAAACTGTAAACCTGAACTTTTAACCTGTGTTTAAACGTCAATCTAAAAGCATGTCACAGGTTCTCAACTGCATCTAACCAGTCTTTCTACCTGACTTTAAACCTGTATTATACCTGTCTTTAAACCTGCATTAAACCTGTATTTCAACCTGCCTTTAGACCTGAAGTTTCTATCTGAATTTCTAACCTGCATTTAAACCCGCATTCCTAGTCGCAGAACCATTTGGATTTTTTGATCATAGAATCAAGCATGTTGCCAATAGAGGTGCAGCGACTCACCAGGTTATCGGCAGTCTTTTTTGGTAAATATGAGCAATCAAGTGCGGTATCAATCCAGTGCTGAGTTTCCAGTTGTTCGCCATAAGCATCAGTAAGTTTACTTACAAAATGCTTTTCGTATTTTCGTTTTCCCCAGGCTTCGGCAATTTGTGCTCCGGTTGACCTTGAGGCTCTCCTGATCTGGTCGGTAAGAGAATACATCTCTTCCTTAGGAAACGTTTTAGAAAGTTCAAAAATCTCTTTTGATAATTGACGACAGAGCTTGTAGACTTCCAAGTCTCTGAAAGTTGTTACTTTTTCCATAATTGAGGGTTTTTTTTATTGAACCTAAAATAATGATAATTGCTTTAAAATACCCTCCAAAACCCGGCATTTTTACCAGTCTTTTAACCTGTCTTTAAACTTGCATTCAAACCTGCCTTTAAACCTGTATTCAACCTGCATTCAAACCTGTATTCAACCTGCATTCAAACCTGTCTTTCAACCTGCATTTAAACCTGCCTTTCAACCTGCATTCAACCTGCCTTTCAACCTGCATTCAAACTAAACCCTTCTCATTTCACTCCCATATCCCTCTTCCGGTTCTTCAACGAGATCGGAAAATATTTCATCGAGGTCTATTTCGAGGCCAGGCAAAGAAGGGGAGGTAATTTTATCTCCGCGGGTTAAAGGTTTCGAGGGCTGGTATACTCCTGCATCATCCAGGGTAAACATGATCAGAGAACGCTCAGCGGGAAGGACCAGCCAGTATTCCTTAATGCCACACCGCTCATAAAGGGAATATTTCTCGTGGAGGTCTTTTTTAACAGAGGCTTTTGAAACCACTTCAACGACCAGGTCAGGCGATCCCATACATCCCCGTTTGGTGATCTTTGACAGATCACAGATAACCGTGATGTCGGGCTGGACAACCGTGTCCAGCGTACCTGACGGCGAGGGAAGTACGACGTCAAAGGGCGAAGGAAAAACCTTGCAGGCCCGCTTCTTTAAATATTGGTAAAGATTTCCGAGCAAAGCCAACACGATCTGCTGATGCTCCGAAGATGGCGCAGGCGACATACTGAAAATTTTACCCATGATAAGCTCAACCCGCTCATGGAATTTCCAGGTCAGGTAATCTGCATACGTATATTGCTTCGTATGATCAAGTTGGCCGATATGGGTGATGTCATGCATTACGGTGAACACCAAATATAGTGAAGAAACTTCAGTTGTCTTTCGATGAATTTGTGTTTAAATGCAGTGTTAATGCAGGTAGAATGAAGGCTGTGCCCGACGACCGTGTCCGCCGAAACGAATGTGAAGGCGGAAGCTCGCGCGGGGTTGTGAGCGGTAGCGTAGTTGGGTTTAAATACGTTGCCCATCTCCTATCCTACCTCTCATAAATTAATTGCTTGTCTTGATTGATGAAGGGGAGTATGTGGCGGGATATCGAATTTTCTGAAACTAAATCCACTTTCTTATTTAATACTTCTTCCAGCTGATTCTTTATTTTGACAAACCCGATACCGATGTGTTTTGAGTAATCCAATTCAACTAAAATATCAACATCGCTATCCTGGTCGGCTTCGCCTCGCGTAAAAGAGCCAAATAAAAAGGCCCTTTTTACCGGCTTGTCCATAAAAACTCGTTTTATTAGTTCAATATCGTTTGGAGAAAGTTTCATGAAACAAAAATACAATATTTTCTTTCGGTTTTTTTTGGCTTTTTGTAAAAAGGTAAAGGGCTAAGACACCACCTCCATCATTGATACAGCCGATAAGAATCTCGCCACCTCCACGACAAGGGCAGTTTCAGAGGATTACTTTCTTCAAGCCCCGTGAACACTCTTGTTAGAGCGTACTCCGCGCGCATCAGCCGTCCGTCGAGGCAACACGAAAACGGGATGCAGACTTGCCCGCCGACCTGTCTACGGAACTTTAGAGTAGGTAAAAGCCTTCCTTGACCGTCGAAGCTGTAGCGTAGGCGGTAGCGAAGGAGGGCGAGATCAAGCAACGTGCGAAAGAAGACCGCGTCCGCCCTGGCTCAGGCAGCATGTGCGGAGATAGCGAAGGTAAATAGGGTGAGATGAATGCGAAGGACAAGTAAAATCAGTCATCGGCTTAGGAGCGCACGGAGGAAGAGACGAATAGTTATAAATAACTTTTTATTTATTTGGGTCAACACTTTTTGTTTCACCAAATTCAAGCAATGATATTTCATCTAAAAATTACCTGTGAACCTTAAATCCTATGAGAAAAAAAACCGCACTTATTACGGGCAGCACCAGTGGGATCGGACTGGGCATAGCAAAAGCATTTGCAGCAAAAGGATACAACCTTGTTTTTAATGGACTGGAAGAAAATGGTGCTGAAATTGCCTCAGAAATAGCGGAAAGATACAAAATAGAACATTTCTTCTCGCCGGCGAACATGTTACAGCCTGAGGCTTTGAACGCGCTTGTCCAGGAATGCGCGGAACACTTTGGCACGATCGATATCCTTGTTAACAATGCGGGGATCCAGCATGTTTCTCCTATCGAACATTTTCCTGAAAACAAATGGAATGATATCATAGCCATCAACCTTACCGCTGTTTTCCATCTGGTAAAGGCGGCATGGCCATTTATGAAAAAGCAGAACTTTGGCAGAATTGTAAATATCGCTTCGGTACATGGATTGTTCGCATCGGAATTTAAGAGTGCGTACGTTGCATCCAAGCACGGCTTGATTGGCCTGACAAAAACAATAGCGTTAGAGGGTGCTCCCTTCAATATTACCTGCAATGCCATCTGTCCCGGGTATGTGAAAACACCCCTGTTGGAAAAACAGATACCGGATCAGATGAAAATACACAACCTCTCTGAAGAAGGAGTTATAAACAAGATTATCCTGGCGAAACAAGCTGTTAAGGAATTTGTACCTGTTGAAGCAATTGCGGAAATGAGTTTATTGCTCGCCTCTGAAAGTGCCTCGACCATAACAGGAGCTGCCCTATCCCTTGACGGGGGATGGTCGGCGCAGTAGGTGAAAGGTTGAAAGGTCTGAAAGGTTGAAAGGTCTGAAAGGTTGAAAGGTCTGAAAGGTTTGAAAGGTTGAAAAGTCTGAGAGGTTGAAAGGTCTGAGAGGTTTGAAAGGTTGAAAAGCCGCCCCCCCGGCGTCCGTCATTGCGAAGCGCCTTCACGCGTCAGCGTGTTGGCGATGAAGCAACCCCCATACAATGAAATGCAAAAACGGAAGACTGATAAGCCACGCCATGAAATGGAGCCGGAACGGAAATCCATCGTTAGGTGCACTTGCACCATAAGGGCGTGTTTTGTAGCCGGCTCCATTTTATAGCTTTACTTTTCTGTTATCCTCTTGTGCACTTCGTTGTATGGGGGTCCTTCGCTTTTATCCGCCGCACGAAAAGCCAACGCGCGCGCTCAGGATGACGGGTCTTGGGGGGGCGTTTTTCTGTTTCTCGCCGTGCGTTCACCTCACCCTCTCCGCGATAGCTATCGGGATCCTCTCCTGAAGTAGAGGAATGATTCCATCGCCAGCGATGGTTGCTTTCGAAGAACGCTTTGAGTAAGATGATCGATGAGGTTCGCGAGAGGGCCGGTGCTTTTCAACGAGCTCTTGTACTCTCCTTTTCTTAAATTCCTCAGAAAAAATTCGGTTTCTTCTGATCTCTAGTTTTTTCTTGGTTTTTCTCATACGGTTGACCATTTTTGGTCAACCTATTTCAGGCATGCACATACTGATCACCGATTACCGATTACTGATCACCGATCATTACCATCGGATCAGGACCCAGTCCGGTTTTAATCACGGATTCTACAGAAAGTGTTTTCATATTGATTACATGTACGCCATCCGAATCGCCGGTGTCATGTTTAATCCGTTCACTGCCATCTGGTAAAATTTCAGCTTCCATTGAATCTTCACAACCGACAAAGGCGCGCTTGCCATCCGGACTGAGCTCCACGCCGATCGCAAAGCTCCCAACTTTAATTCGCTTTAACTCTTTGTGGGTGGCAACGTCTATTACAATCAGTTCACCCGTTTTCGTCCAGCTCGGCACCAACGCAAGCTTGCCATCCTCTGTGAAACGAATGCGAACAGGCATGCCCGGACAGACAAACGTTTCAATCGGTTTGTGCGTAGCCACGTCGATTATTGTTATGGTTCCTCCCGTCTGATTGGCTGCCCAAAGATGTTTTGCGTCAGGAGTAAATGCCATTCCCTCGCAACCTTCACCCGCTTTTATTTGTGTAATGAGTTCACCGGACGACCTGTCAATGACCGATATGTTCTCTGACACAATGTTTGCGGTATACAAACGTTTTCCATCGGGAGAAACATAGACAGTGTGCGAGATTTTGCCATGCGTGGGAATGCCACGGGTGACCTCATTGGTTTTGGTGTCCACTTCAACAACATAACCGGTCTGACCTGCGGTAAAGTAGGCGTGCTTTCCATCAGGTGCCATGGCGGCGCCATGAATGCGGGTATAACTTCCGGTAGGAATTTCTTTGATCAGCTTTCTTTTCACCAGATCAACTAACGAAATGGTGTTGCCCGGCGGCGCATAGCTACTCAGGTAGGCAAATCGGTGATCCGGTGTAACAGTTATTTCATGCGGGTTTGGTCCTGTAGGAATTGTTTCTATAACTTTTAATGTTTTTGGATTAACAAAGGAAAGTGTATTCGAATGTTTATTGGCTACAAGCAGCGTAGGTTCTTTGATAATATTTTGCGCGTTGAGAATCCCTGCCATACACACGGCGAGCAGAGTGAATATCAACAAAATGACGACTTTCCACCGCCTTTGTCCAACTGATTTTTTATTCAATCCTTCCATATCGCCTGAACTTCTCAAACTTCCCAGACTTTTCAAACTCACCGTCTCCCCGGAGTCTCCTGTCTCAGGGACTCCGGGGTGTGCGAGTTTCA
>JBBDXJ010000036.1:0-47985 GCA_040902445.1 Cyclobacteriaceae bacterium
TGTTACGGTGACGGTCAATTTAAATGTCGCGGTAATCTCGGGTACAATTATCTTTTACGTGTGCAAATATTTTTGGTCCATCAATGATGTGGAACCTGACTTTCAGGAGATTTCTGAAAACGAATCAAAATACATAACAAGCTAACACTATGAACATTTATAAATCTTTACTTGACGGAAACAAACGATGGGTTCGTGAAAAATTAGATCAGGATCCGGAGTATTTTGAAAATCTTGCCAAAGGCCAGCGCCCGCAGTTTCTCTGGATCGGATGTTCCGACAGCAGGGTGCCAGCCAATGAAATCACACGGACAAAACCCGGTGATATTTTTGTCCACCGCAACATTGCCAATATGGTCGTGCACTCTGATATGAATATGCTCAGTGTACTGGATTTTGCCGTTAATATTCTGCATGTTAAACATATCATTGTATGTGGACACTACGGGTGCGGCGGTGTAAAGGCAGCAATGGACAACAAGCAGTATGGATTGGTCGATAACTGGCTTCGATTTATCAAGGATGTATACCAGCTTCACGCTGAGGAGCTGGACAAAATTAAAGACCCTGAAGGGCAGTTTAACCGTTTTGTTGAGCTAACTATCATAGAACAGGTTTTTAATCTAACCAAAACTTCAATAATCCAAAATTCCTGGAGGGAGCGGAATGAACCTAAGATTCACGGTTGGGTATACTCGCTGAATTCCGGCTTGATAAAGGATCTGGGTGTATCCTATGATAATTCGGGAACAATGCCTTCCATTTTCAGAATTAACAGTAAAATTGCAGCGCCGCAAACGGTGGTGGCTTAAATCTGATAAAGGCAATCTGTATTTACTGAAGAATGGAAATTTTTGTCATTATTATTTTCGTCATTGGCTACCTGGCCATCGCGCTCGAACATACTATTAAAATAAACAAAACCGCCTCTGCGCTTTTAACCGGTGTGGTTTGCTGGACCCTTTTTGTATTGTCATCTCCGGAAGAATCGGTGCTGACCAGTACTCATTTTGCTGATTACATTCTGCGGCTTCAAATTGATATCGGCGATAAGGTTTCAGCGCTTACCAATCAGGAGATCTTCCGTGGGTTTGTAGTTTCAGAATTATCGCATCACCTTGGGAAGATATCGGAAATTCTTTTTTTTCTGATGGGTGCCATGACGATTGTAGAGTTGGTGGATGCGCATCACGGTTTTCGGATTATTACTGACCGGATCAAAACGAAAAACCCAAAAACACTTCTCTGGGTTGTTTGCTGGATAACTTTTTTTCTTTCCGCCGTTCTGGACAACCTGACCACCTCTATTGTGATGGTTTCTCTCATTCGCAAACTTATCCCGGATAAACAGATGCGATTGTTTTTTGCGGGTATGATTGTTATCGCTGCAAATGCAGGCGGCGCATGGTCACCCATCGGCGATGTGACCACTACCATGTTGTGGATGGGAGGACAGATCTCTACAATAAATATCATAAAGACAGTTCTGCTTCCAAGCCTAGTGTGTATGCTCGCGCCACTGTTATATTTAAATTTTACCTTAAAGGGAAGCCTTGGGGAAAGCCACCAAAAGCATCAGGAACAACATCAAGCGGTAGGCGGAGGCAGACTGATGTTGCTTCTCGGTGTCGGTGCATTGATGTCAGTCCCGGTTTTTAAAACGTATACCCATCTGCCTCCCTATGTAGGAATGCTGGCTGGCCTTGGCGTGATATGGGTAATATCGGAACTTATTCATCCGGAACTCGATGAGGCGGTAAAGAAAAATTACACTGCCGCGGGAGCACTTTCCCGAATTGATGTGCCGAGCGTGCTTTTTTTTCTCGGAATTCTCCTGGCGGTGGGCGCGCTGGAATCGATGCAGACGCTGAATCATTTTGCAACCTACCTGGCCAATACCCTTGGGGATAATCGCATCATCATTACCCTCATCGGAATATTGTCCGCAATTGTGGATAACGTACCGTTGGTGGCCGCCAGTATGGGTATGTATAGTCTGGATGTCTATCCCCAGGACGACATGATCTGGGAATATCTTGCGTATTGCGCCGGAACGGGAGGAAGCATTCTTATCGTTGGATCAGCGGCAGGGGTAGCGGTTATGGGTATGGAAAAAATTGATTTTATCTGGTACATAAAAAAGATCAGCCTCATCGCCCTCATCGGATATTTCGCGGGTGCCGCAACCTATCTTTTGCTACAACCATTATTCCGTTAGGTCATAAGTCTACTCAGAATTTTTTCTGAACCGCGGGGAATATTCATGGTAAAATTCTTCCCATTATCAACCAGCGCTTTTTGTTTTCTACGTATGGATTACTGTCGGCCATCAAATTTTTTGATGGCATGATTTATTTTGTGATCAGGTTGAATGCACTATGCTTTTCTCCAGGGACCTGTTATAGCAAAGGTAAGACCTGCACCCTGGATATTGACGAAGAAGGTTTCTCCCGAAGGCGAAAAAACACCGCCCGCGAATTCACTTTGGGGTCCAACATTCTCTGCCAGTTTGTAATACTCTCCTTTTGTTGTAATGCCTACAAGGAATGGATGAGATGCATCTTCGCACAAAACCACATCTCCCCATGGCGCAACGGTGAGGTTATCGCAATTCTTAAGGATCTCTTTATCCTGTGATTCGGCGAAAAGCTCCAGTTTTCCCGGCGATTTTTTTTCATCTGCTTTTCCTTCTGCCGCACCCGGAGTGTATTTGAAAACCTGTCCGCTGGAAATGTGACCACCGTTGGTACAGGCGAAATAGATCTCATTTTTCCCGTACCACATGCCTTCTCCTCTCGCAAAGCAGGCTGCCCCGTCATTAAATCCTCTGTTGCGGAGATCGTTTTCAGGTGACTCTACGTCCTCCATATCGATCCATTCAACATCCATTGATTCCCCGATCGGTAATTTGGGTGTAGTTAATCTTTCCCAGTTGCGCGTGTCACAACTCTTCCTGTCGATAATCGCCAGGGCCTGGAGCTTGCCACCGTTTAACAACTTGCGGGGTGTATTTGGAATGTACCGGTAAATCAAACTGTCACCAGCATCCTCGGTGAGGTAGACAATCCCGGTGCGCGGATCTACTGCCACAGCCTCGTGATTATAGCGCCCCATTCCTTTGATGGGAATGGGATCACACAGCCCAATTTTTTCCGTGGCTGGCACCTCAAAAACATAACCGTGGTCTTTTTCAGCTTTTCCCTCATAAGCACCTGTTTTGATCGTGGACTCTTCACAGGTTAACCACGAATTCCAGGGTGTAGGCCCACCTGCGCAATTACGTACAGTGCCTGCGAGACTTAAATACTGCTTTTCGATCTTACCGGATTTAGGATTGTAGACAAAGGTACTGGTGCCACCGAGGGATGGTAGTGTCTTATTTCCGTAATCATAAAATTTATCAGCGCTTACTTTGTCAAGCAATTCATTCGTTAAACCAAAAGCGCCATTCTTCAAGCTGTCAGGATTATTCTCATGGTTCCTTACAACGATAACCCTACCGTTTCTTCCCGGAAAAGCGGCCATCCCGTCGGGCGCGCCAGGCAGGAGCAGACCATCGTCCATTTTGTCCCCGGCTTTGCTAATGACCTTGTAGCTGAAACCTTTTGGTAAATTGATCAGTCCCTGAGGATCCGGCAACAATGGTCCATATCCCGCTGCAGCGGATTTATGACCGGCAGCTTCCACGGGGGTTTGTATCCATTGATGCAATCCCATAAAGCCCAGCGTGGCCATTCCGCTTACTTTAATAAAATTTCTTCTCGATCTCATGTGAGGTTTATGATTATGAATTTATGATTCATCAATTTATCAAGATCCCTGCATTAAAGAAGGCTATTTTTCCTTCAATTTTGCCTTGGTGAGAAAATGTAACAAATAATTAACAAGCACGTATTGCTTATTGTTTGTAAAAATCATCCACCTCTTTATCCTCCTGCCAGTGATATTCCATTTGGAAGGCGATCTTTCGCGCGAATTCTGCGCCGTGGAGATCACTGAGAAATCCAAACGTCATGTCCATTCCTGCGCTTACTCCGGAGGATGTATAGAATTTTCCATCCACTGTCCAGCGCGCCTGCCTCACCCAGTGAACGTTGTTGCCGAAGGACGTAGCCCATTCATAAGCTTTCTTGTTTGACGTCGCCTGCCTGTCATTTAGCAATCCTGTCTGAGCAAGCAACGCACTGCCCGTGCAAACTGTCAGCACGTATCCCGATGCTTCACAGATATCCCGGATATTGTTGATGAGCGACAAATTGTCAACTTCGGTTCTTGTCCCCGGACCACCTGGAATCAGAAAAATATCTACTCCATCAATGATATTTTCAAGTTTCTCCGTGGCAATGGAGATGCCATGGTCGTTGCTGATCATGTTACCCTTTTCAGAGTAGAATTTCACACGGTAATGATCTTTGATCCTTCCCAAAATTTCAACGGGACCAAAAACATCAAGGGTTTCAAAACCATCAAAGAGTAAAATGGCTGCGTTCATATTATGTCTGAAAACTTATAGACCAGCGCTCTTTGCCAAAGGTGGCGAATTATTAAGAAAACATGATATAAAAAGTGATAATCTGTTAGATTAGCATCGGGACGATATATAATTTACCAAAATTTAACCGCCATGGCTGCCTCACGCAGAGATTTTATTAAAAAGGGTGCGGCCCTCACCGCTCTTTCCGCAGGGTCCTTTAAAGGAGAAACACACACCGCGCCTGCCTATATTAAGGATGCAAATATTCAGCTGTGCCTGGCCTATTTTTACGGACTCCAGGAGCGGAAGATGGAGCTGTCCAGGCAGATGGGAGTAACCGGAGTAGTTTCCCCCTCGAGCCCGTGGATGTTGAACATGCTCGACACTAAACCCTGGACTATCGAGGCCCTCTCCGCAGTTAGAGATGCATATGCCCAAAGAGCTATGCAATGGATGGTGCTGGAAGGCACACCACCGCTCGACAAAGCGAAGCTCGGTATTGCAGGAAGGGATGAGGAAATTGAAAACTTCATCACCTTAATGCGGAATATGGCACGCGTAAACGTGAATATCATCTGTTACAACTGGATGCCTGTGATCAGCTGGGCGCGAACAGATTTTGAAAGAAAAGGCAGAGGCGGCGCGCTTGTCACAGCATTCAATCATGATGCCGTGAAGAACCTTCCGTTAACCGAACACGGTGAAGTGACTGCAGAATCCATGTGGAAGAACCTGGAATATTTTCTTAAAGCAGTTGTTCCTGAGGCGGAGAAGAACGGGATCAAGCTTGCTTTACACCCCGATGACCCACCCGTGCCCAGCATCCGGGGAATCGCCAGGATCATGACAACGGCCGAGTCATTCAAGAAATTGATTGACCTGGTACCCAGTCCAAATAACGGTCTTACGTTGTGCCAGGGAACCTTTGCGACTATGGGGGAAGATATATCTTCGGTCATAAATTATTTTGGAAAACGCAATAAAATATTCTTTGTACACTTCCGCGACATACGCGGCGATAAATGGAATTTCGAAGAAACCTTTCACGACGAAGGGAAAACAGATATGTATAAGGCAATGAAAACCTATTACGAGGTTGGGTTTAACGGACCTATGCGCCCGGATCATGTTCCAACACTCGCGGGAGACAATAATGATCATCCTGGTTATAGCGAATTGGGTCCTCTCTTCGCTATCGGATATATAAAAGGGTTGATGGAGGCCGCGGGGAAGGAAGTTTGAAAAGTTTGAAAGGTTTGAGAAGTTTGAAAGGTCTTAGAAGTCGGCAGGGACCCGCGGTGGCGGCTTTCTGAAAGTTCCCAAACTTTCAGAAAGTTGCGGGCGGAGTGAGTTGCAGGTTTAGATGCAGTATTGAAAAGTTCAAATGCAGGTTTCTTGTTGAAGGCAAATTCACAATCTTAATTTTTTAACCAGGTCACTACACCGCCGGCCCCTAAAAAACGGGGCCGGGACATCATAAAGCTGCTGCAGTGTTGCCTTTTGGGCATGACATGACCCACCATTGTAGAATAATCCTACAGCCTCAACCGGCTGCAATATCAAACGGCGGTTATACGAAACTGGTATGCAGTGACTTAGGGATACAGTCGCTATTTTGGTATAGTGTTGGCAAATACACCCATGAAATAGATAGTTATTATGTTCAACTAAAATAAAGAGATTATGAAAAAGTTAATGTTAGCGGTGTGTTTGATGTTCGGTGGTGCTACTCTGGTAAGCGCTCAGGAACAGCCTACTACACCAAGTCAGACTGAAACAACGCAGGATCAGGATCGTCAGCAAATTGCAATAAGCGAACTTCCGGATGGAGTATCTGCGAAATTGGAATCTCAGGATTACTCCGGTTGGACTGTAGGCAATGCCTATAAGAAAATGGACGACTCCAACATGGAGATATATATTGTTGAATTGAAGCAAGGTACCGAAACGAAGAAAGTAAAATTCGACCGTGACGGTAACCAGATTGAAAAGGATAAAGCGCACAAAGAACACAAGGATAAAGCGGATAACAACAATTTTAAAACAGATGAATCAAGTGAGAAAGATGCTTCTGAACAACCCAAGGATGCATCTGATCAAGCTGATAACACGGAAAGTGAGACAGAACAACAATAATTCACTGGGTAATAGTTAGTAGTTAGTAGTAGTTAGTAGAGTTATAGTTAGTAGTAGTTAGTAGAGTTAATAGTTCGGGCAACATTATAGTAGGCTGAACGTAGGAAGGTGTCACTTAACTGTGGCACCTTTTTTTCATTTCTCTATATAGCTGGTTTTGGACTGCACTACATCGTTATCAAGAACCGTTTTTAATAAATTTCAAACAATTGGTCCTTCCTTGGCCTCAAATATTTATTTTTGGGCCCTATGAACTTTAGTTTCTTAAAGAATGCCCTTGAGGGAGAGCTTTTTTCTGATGACACTACAAGAAGATTATATGCTACGGATGCCTCTGCCTACCGGGAAATCCCTATCGCGGTAGCTTTTCCAAAGACAGAAGAAGACATTGCCAGGCTTATCCGATTCGCCGGCGAAAACAAAACCTCACTCATTCCGCGCACTGCGGGCACGTCCCTTGCCGGCCAGGTTGTTGGTAGCGGTATCGTTGTGGACGTTTCCAAATATTTTAACCAGGTCATTGAAATAAATGTCGCGGAAAAATGGGCACTGGTCCAGCCCGGGGTTGTTCGCGATGATCTCAACCAGTTTCTGGAACCGCACGGTTACTACTTTGCCCCTGAAACTTCCACTGCAAACCGCGCCATGATAGGAGGGATGATCGGCAACAATTCCTGTGGGCCGAACTCAGTGGTTTACGGAGGTACGCGCGAACATCTTCTGGAAGTAAACGCATTTCTTTCCGATGGCAGCAAAGTCTGGTTCGGCCCTGTTTTCGCTGAGGAATTTTCAGAGCGCATTAACAAGACCGAAAATGGTTTAGAGGACAAACTTTACAGTCATATTCACACCATCCTTTCAGCCCCGGGAAACATCCTCGAAATTGAAAAAGAATATCCCAGGCATTCTGTTCAACGAAGGAACACGGGATATGCGATCGATATGCTGGCAAGGATGCAACCTTTCAATCCGGAGGGCCAGCCATTTAATTTCAGCAGCCTGATCGCAGGTTCTGAAGGTACGCTGGCGTTTATTACATCCGCCAAAATAAAGTTGACGCCCCTGGAACCGCCCCATAAAATGCTTGTCTGCATTCACTGCAATAGTATCGATGAATCGTTGAAAGCAAACCTTGTTGCTTTAAAGCACCTGCCTTCAGCCGTTGAATTGATGGACCATTATATTTTTGAGGCTACAAAGCGCAATACGGGTCAGATCGAGAACCGGTTTTTTATTGAGGGTGATCCAAAGGCTATTCTGGTCGCTGAACTAACGAGGAAATCCGCCGCGCAGGCGGAGGACGATGTGCGGGCGCTTATCGAAGACCTGAAAAGTCGGAATCTGGGTTATTCTTATCCCGTAGTGGGTGGCGAGGACATTAAGAAAGTCTGGAACCTTCGCAAGGCCGGGCTGGGATTATTATCAAATGTCCCCGGCGACCCGAAACCCGTCCCCGTTATAGAAGATACTGCGGTGGATGTCAATGACCTTCCTGCGTATATCGCAGAGGTTGGGGAGCTGTTGAGAAAACGCGGTTTGTACAGCGTGCACTATGCTCATGCGGGATCCGGCGAAATTCATCTGAGACCTATTATCAACCTCAAGCAATCAGAAGGAGTAAAACTCTTCAGGGCAATTGCTGAAGACAGCGCTGCTCTGGTCAAGAAATACAATGGGTCCTTGTCAGGGGAGCACGGAGATGGGAGGTTGCGGGGTGAATTCATTCCCTTGATGATCGGTCAACGTAATTATGAGCTGATCAGGGGTCTTAAAAAAGAATGGGACCCGCGGAATATCTTTAATCCCGGAAAGATCGTCGATACACCTCCAATGGATACGAGTCTCCGGTTTGAGAGAGACCAGGTGACAAAGGAATTTGAAACCATCCTTGATTTTTCTGAAAACCAGGGGATCCTCCGCGCCGCCGAACAGTGCAACGGTTCAGGGGACTGCCGCAAAACGGAATTGAGCGGAGGTACGATGTGTCCAAGTTATATGGCGACGCGCAGGGAAAAAGACACAACCCGGGCGCGCGCAAACATACTGCGGGAGATGATCACCCGTTCTGACAAAGCAAATCCCTTTGCCCATGACGAGATCGGCGAAGTGATGGACCTCTGCATCAGCTGTAAAGGATGCAAGTCTGAATGTCCCTCCAATGTTGACATGGCCAAGCTGAAACAGGAATGGCAATATCAGTACTACAAAGAAAAGGGCGTACCCTTCCGCAGCAGAATGATTGGAAACTTCGCGCGCGGAATGAAGCTCGCATACACATTTCCGTGGGCTTATAATCTGGTGTTCAACAACAAAGCCATTGGCGGCATCGTTAAAAATATGATAGGATTTGCCCCGAAGAGAAGTATGCCGCAAATTTCTTCCGTGAACTGGAAAAAATGGTTTATTACTGAGTTTAAGCCAACTGTAAAAAAACCTATCAAAACAGTTTTTCTTTTTATCGATGAGTTGCTAAACTATAATGAAGCGGAAATAGGGATTACAACGGTCAGGTTACTGGATAGTCTTGGTTATGGGATCGCAGTACTGGATAATTATGAATCAGGAAGAAGTTTCCTCTCCAAAGGCCTGTTGGAGCAAGCGCGTGAACTGGCGCGGAAAAATGTGACATTGTATAAAGACAAGATCAGCCATGAAACTCCTTTGATAGGGGTTGAGCCTTCCGCTATTCTCACTTTCAGGGATGAGTATCCGGATCTGCTCCGCGGGGAAGAAAAAGAATCGGCCGTGAAGATAAGTTACCACACGCTGATGATAGACGAGTTTTTATCCAAGGAGTTGGATGCGGGGAACATCGATCTGAACTTATTTAAGAAACAGGGCGCCCTGATAAAATTACACGGCCATTGCCAGCAGAAAGCGCTGTCAACACTGACGCATGCTAAAAAGATCCTTACCCGCATGGGAAATAACGAAGTGCACATTATCCCGTCAGGATGTTGTGGCATGGCCGGGTCATTTGGTTACGAAAAGGAACATTACGAGATCTCCATGCAGATCGGTGAGCTGGTGCTTTTTCCCGCTGTAAGGAAACAACCGGAGAATGTGATCATCGCCGCACCAGGTACCAGCTGCCGCCACCAGATCAAAGATGGCACCGGGCGAGCATCATTTCACCCGGTAGAGATCTTATGGAAAGCATTGAAGTAAAGATGACGTGCGAGCGCCCGAAATAACTTTCTGAAAGTTTTAAAACTTTCAGAAAGTTCTATTAGATTGATTTATGAAAAATCCTTTCTGCATATTATTGATATTGAGCCTGGCGGCCTGTCAAACATCCCAGAATACAAAGTCCTCAAACGATTGGATCCAGTTGTTCAATGGAAGAGATATGAAGGACTGGACCCCTAAAATTTCCGGTTACCCGCTCGGTGAAAATCCCGGAAATACATTTCGTGTGGAGGATGGCAATTTAAAAGTGGTGTATGATGGTTATACGGATTTTGACGAGAAGTTCGGTCATCTGTTTTACAAGGAGAAGTATGGTTATTACCTGCTCGGCGTTGAATATCGTTTTGTCGGGGAACAGGCTTCCAACGGCCCCGGCTGGGCGATCAGGAACAGCGGAGCGATGTTGCATTGTCTGGACCCCAAAACCATGCTTGTGGACCAGGATTTTCCAATCTCTATTGAGGTTCAATTCCTCGGTGGCAATGGCCAGGATGAAAGGACGACCGCAAATCTGTGCACGCCTGGCACCAATGTTGTGATGGATGGAAAACTCTTTACTAACCATTGTATCTCTTCAAATTCAAAAACCTACCACGGTGACCAATGGGTGCGCGTAGAAGTGCTGGTGTTAGGAGATTCCATCATAGAACACATTATCGACGGACAGACGGTTTTGAAATACGAAAAACCTCAGATCGGAGCGGGCAACGTTTCCAACTTCGACCCGGCCGTAAAAAAAGATGGAATGTTGCTGGAAGAAGGTTATATCTCCCTGCAGAGTGAAAGCCATCCGATAGAGTTCAGAAAGGTTGAACTGTTCAACCTGGAAAAATACGCGGATGATCCGGAGTCGTTAAAGAATATTCTACACAAATTAAAAGTCAGATAGGATCCCCCTACCGACCTTGGCAGAAGACTCCAGCTGCTACTGCACAACGGTTAAATCTCCTTGATAAAAATATTTCTGAACTGAACCAAACTCGGCGGACTTACCCAATCGCCATCTTTTTTGGATCCGTGGTGTTGTAATCCGATAGGTCCGGTTTCAGGTAGCTCGGGCAGCAACGCATTGTCAATAACAGGAATACCGTTTAATTCAACGCTCATTCTGTTGCCATTCATGGTGATCTTAAAAGTATTCCACTCTCCGATATTTTTGTCGGCATTTACTTTTGGTGTAACCCCGCGCCTAACTTCAGGCGGCATTTTATCGTCCATGCGGTATCCATAAACTTCTCCAGATCCGATAGGCCACCCCCAGATGTTTGCCTGGCATTTGCCTTCACCCCGCAATAAAATTCCTGAATCCGAGTCGGGTACAACCATGGTTATTTCCTTGCCTTTTTCATCCAGCTTGTGAAGTCCGCTTGGCAAAATGAGGGGCACGTTCGGATTTTTCCACGGCACTTCCTTGATGCGCCAGTCTACAAACAAAATAAAATCTCTGTATTGTTTCGCTGACCAGAGATTCTTATCCTGAGCTTCGCTTTCGGCATCATAGTCTATGACGCCATTGACTATCTTCCAGTGGCCGTTATCGCCTTGCGGAACTTTCCAGTTTGTAAAATCTTTCCCGTTAAATAAAGTAGCAAATCCATCGGGGGCTTTTTTATTGTTCTGAGCCGGCAATGCAATTGTGCTTATTAACAGGAGGAAGGTGGTTAAAAAAAGGGATCGCATATAATATGGTTTTAGATTATCACTTTCATAATGTTCTATTTTGAAACCGGTTGGTGAATGTAGTCTGTCCACTCTTTGCTCTCGAAAATCGCCGCCGCTCCTCCGGAGGGTTCAAGGTAAGAACCGGGCTCGAGATAATCTTTTAAGTCATTCGCCAAAGATTCATGCGGCTGAAATGCCTGTTTGAGCGGCTGTGTTTCCGGTTTACCTTCAGGCCAGTACTGATGTCGGGCAGCAACCGACTCAATAGCGAAAATTGTAATGTAGGTTCCTTTCTGCTCACCATTAACGGCCTTGTAAGTAAGGAGATGCATGTCTGGCAGTAAGCGGCCAACGGCAGGGTGCATTTTGTCGATGACGAATTTTTCAAACTCTTCTGTCTTTTCGCTTCTCACTCTTATATAATGGATACCTAAGATCCCAATGCCGGGCAGGGACTGAAATTCATCTGGCCCTAGAAGGTGGTATTCTGTAAAACTTTTTGGATTGCTTAAAATATCCGATGGTTTTTTTGAATTGCGTGTCAATAAGACTTCATCCGTAAACGGGCTGCCGGTGGGCAGGGATTTCTTTCGGTCCGCGATTTTTTTAAGACGACAAACCAGCAGGAATTCTCCCTTTCGGTTTCCGCGGTCTGCCTCAAATAAATGAAAATTTACGCCTTGCTTTCTATCGTTCCAGGCTGGCACAATGTGCTGATGAACGTACGACCTGAACGCGTCTTTTGATACTCCGTTCTTTAGTGCGGGTTTGGTTACAATGAGCACTTCGCCCAATTGCATTCCCTGGCCATAACTTAAATGCGCAACAGCCAGGAGCCACAACAGGTAAGAAAATCTTTTGACCGGCTTATTCATAATAAAGTTTTGGTAGGCGGGTTAACAGGGGATCGTGTTAAAGTTAATGGTTGCCGGGATAAATGCAAAATGTGTGCAGATGATAGACAGGCTTCCTATGGGATAACGACAATAATTTATATATTCACCTATATCTTTTTAAAACAAGGATTTTAGTGGATATGCCCAGAATACGTCCGCAATCTCTTCTGATGATCGTGTCTTCGTTGCTTTTTCTCATTTCGTGTTCGGAAAAGAAAGCCGAAAGACTGAAACCAGAAGGTTATGAAACCGAAAACCTGCTTACCATTGAAAGTGGGAACCTCAAGGGAGTTTTCGTTGATAACACAGAAATAGAACCTGATCACCGGGCAGGATACAACGGCATTGCACAATTATTCCATGCCAAGGAGGATTCCGGGATATTCGTGCCGGCCTACGCAGGTTTTAACCTTGAACATATTTTTGGCGGTGACAGCCTTGACCAGCTTTTCGAACCGCGCCTACATCCCATGACATTGTACCGCAAAACCGACGATGAAGTACTCCTGTACCAGACCGCCACACCACTCTCCGGAGTGGAATCGCTAACATCCTTTAAGGTTGTAAAACCCCACTACCTGGATATTACTTTTCAATGCGTATTCCATCGTCCGGAATTTTTCACCCACGACTATGCCGGCCTGTTCTGGGCTAGTTACATTCAGAAACCTGATGACAAAAAAATCTACTTTAATGGCCGGACGGAAAATGCTCCCGCAGACAGCACCTCGTGGATCGCGGCATGGTCTCATGAGCACGGAATACAAAGCACTCACCGGAGTGTAAATGAAGATGGTGATTTTTTCTTCGCCGAAGATTTTAATGCAACGCTCGCCAACCATTTTTCAACATATCGTTATTCGGAACCTTATTTTTTCGGACGTTATAAACAAATGGTCCTGGCATTTTTATTTGACAGCAAAGAAGTCATCAGGTTTTCACAATCACCTACGGGCGGGGGTGAGCAAAATCCTGCGTGGGATTTTCAATACCTGGTGCCTTCGCCGAACGCTGGAAAGAAATATTCCTTTAAAGTTCGAATGATTTATAAACCTTTCGTGAGCGAGAATGACATCGCCGAAGAATATAAAAAGTGGAACGGCCGCCCCTAAGCCCCTATCCCGATAGCTATCGGGACCCCTAAAGGGGACTTGATCTTTTTAAACTAAAAAGTTTTAAAGCTGTTTGATTTTTACGAGATTGTTTATCTTAATAAATAGTTACCCGAACCTGAGCGATATGAAAACTGACACCTATCAAGGGCTTGAAAAAACTGATGCATCTGTATTGGCTGAAGAAGTTCGACCGGTTAAAAGATTGCTTTCGATTGATACGCTGCGTGGTTTTGACATGCTCATGATCGCAGGTTTAGGCACATTTATCTCGGCTCTTTACGGCAAGACCGGCTGGGGATGGGTGGATGCAATTGCCCTGCAGTTCAATCATCCGCCGTGGAATGGATTTACTTTTTATGATTTCATAATGCCGCTTTTCCTTTTTATCGCCGGTTTGTCTCTACCATTCTCCCTGAATAAGGGGCTGACTCTCGGGATGACGAAACGCGACCTTTATAGAAAAGCATTAATAAGAATGCTCATCCTGATGGCATGTGGGATTCTTTATAAGAATGCGCCAATACCTTTTCTGGAGCCGTCAAAAATCCGTTTTGTGAGTGTGCTGGGTAGGATCGGTTTTGCCGGGTTTATTACTACACTTCTTTATTTGAATTTCAGTTTTCAAAAAAGGATCTTCTGGATTGGCGGTTTGCTGCTCTTCTATTATGCAGCTTTATTTCTTATACCTGTTCCTGGATATGGTGCCGGTGATCTCTCCTTTGAGGGCAATCTTACGGGATGGATCGACAGGACGTTTTTACCCGGACGACTGCTACAGGGCACTTATGATGAGCTTGGATTATTCACTCAGATACCTGCGCTTTGTCTCACTGTCCTCGGTTCACTTGCCGGGGATTTGATGAGGAGAGCCACTGACACGGATTATAAAAAATTGATTAACCTTGGCATTGCCGGACTAATCTGCCTGGTCATCGCGTTTATCTGGTCGTTCCATTTCCCGATCAACAAACATTTGTGGACCAGTTCCTTTATCATGCTCACTGGCGGGATGGCCTTCCTTTCAATCGGGTTGTTCTATTGGGTCATTGATATATTGCAATACCGGCGATGGACTTTCTTTTTCGTCGTTATTGGTCTGAACAGCCTTACCATTTATCTGGCCTATCGCTTAATTGATTTTGGTTTTACTTCCCGTCTTCTTTTTCAAGGTCTATACCTAAACACTGCTGAAAAGTGGCACCCTGTTTTTGAAAGCCTGGGTGCACTGGCGCTGGTTTGGGTTTTCTTATATATACTTTACAGACTAAAAATCTTTATTAAAGTGTAAACGCGCCAGGGACGTTGACATCATAAGGCGAGACGCTTATTACTGAATATGTAAGCGTGTCGTTGCTTGAACAGGTTGCAGCGTCGGGCGGCACAATCAAGTCTTTGAATTTTTCGAACTCATAAACTCATTTCCCACTTGCAAAAATCACGAAGCCCGCATAATTTTGAACTTGAAAGTTTGAACTTTCTATTTTCCCGGCACCTCATAATTTTTCGCCACATCATCAATGACCAGCACCCAGTCATGTCCATAACCGGTTGTAGGCGGTGTAAAATCCTGTTGCGGTTTTTTTGTGAACTTACCAACTTCCTTTATTTCCCCATTTTTTGGATTGTACCAGTGAGTGATGAGCTCTTTCCCGGAAATTTTATTGGTATTCACCGTGAATTTTTTTCCCTGCGCGCTGTAAACAAAGATGTAGTCATTTCCACGCGTGGCTTGAATGCGATCATTTGCATTCAGGGCATCCGTTATAAGGCTCTGGTCCGGAATGCGGTCAAACATCGGGCGGGATTCAATGAGTTGCCGCAGAAACTTTAACTGGCCTGAACCTGGAAGATCAATAGCCACATACCACGGGAAATGAGGTCCGTTTACTGGTTCTCTGTGGGGTGCGTACATCTGCCAAATGTCATGACATCCATAGGTATGTCCTAACCCGCCCGCAAATACATCCAGCCACGCGAGTTTGCGGACATCATAAGCGCTGGAGGTGCCGAGGTCGCGCGCATTGAAACACACGGGGTGATCTTCATATAATGGCTCACCATCGAGGACGGGTTTTACAGGTTTAAGATTGTAAACATGCTGAATGCGATCCCAAACATTATTCTCCCGGCAATGACCGGTCTGAAACATATTGATGTCAAGCCATTCATCATTGTGAAACCATTTAGAGGAGCCTCCATCTTCCAGTGAATTTGGCTGAGGATGGAAAGTCATAAGCGCCTTGTCGTGGCCACCTACGCCTGCCACAATTCCCGCTGCCATTGATCTCCAGACCGCGACATCTTTTTCGTCGCGGGGGTTTCTATCGCCACCCAGGATCCAGATAATGTTCTTCTGATTTTTATACCGGTTGCCGATCCATTGCCCGTATATTTTCGCGTTATCGACATTAAAGATCTCAGGTCCTTTACCCCATGTGCTTTTAAAGACTTTATCCCCCCATGTTGGAAGCAACCCGATGTGTAACCCAAGTTGATCGGCTTTCCGGATGATAAAATCCACGTGCTGGAAATATGCTTCCCTCGGTTTTGTCGGGTCATCATTTTCCAGTGGAATTTCCCCGTAAGGGTTTGGGTCGTGAAGCCCATCCAGTTCTGCGAGAACAACGGCCTGGATAACAGTAAATCCTTTGTCCGCCCTGTTCTTCAGATATTTTTCAGCTTCCTCGCGGTTGAGGCGATGAAAAAGTTCCCACGCCGTGTCGCCTAACCAGAAAAATGGTTTACCGTCCGCGGTTTGCAGGAAACGTTTATTCTGGGAGACCTGCAACTGCGCCAGCCCAACAGTAGTCAAAAGAAAAAAAAGTATGATCAGTCTAAACTTTTTCATGGTTATTAAGTTCTGGGTGTATTCTATTTTCTTGTGATATCCCTGACCTGCTCTTTGATATCAGCCATCTCAAATATTTTTTGCCAGTTCTCGCGGAACAAAACAGGTTTCGCGCGTTTGCTGATCTTGTAGGCGGCATCGGAAAAAGTGCCATTGACTTCTTTGAAGAGCACCGCGATCTGAATGCGAAGGTGGCCGAGAACAAAATCGCGGGCCGCAGCTTCAGGCACGCCGAGTTGAACGATCTTATCGAAACCTTCCTTCACCACTTCCATGCAGGTCTGCGCTAATGTTTCTACCATTGCAGGTTCCAGCATTGCCATTTGCTCGAGGGTGATCCTGTGCGTGCGCAGAATGGGGCCATACATATCCTGCGAAACGCTTTCACCAAGTTTATAATGATCTTCAGTTCCGTGCATCAGCGCTACCACGATGGATTGTTTTGCCGAAATGCCGCCGTAAAAATCCCGGAAAGCCTTTTCAGTAGGCTCCCAGTTGAAGACAGAGGGATGACACGGATGAGAAATAACATAGCCCAGATCCTTTCGAAAATGAATAACGCCATCCAGAGGCGCGGCGGGATCCAGAGTGAGCACCAGTGCACCTGGTTTCATTTTGGGGATCAACTCATCCGAGATCTTTCCGATGGCTACGTCGGGAACCGCCAGGATCACAACATCAGCCTGTGGGATAGCCTTCTCCTGGGGGGTAACGGACACGCCGCGCTCCCGCAGTTTTGCCACACATGGTTCGCTGATCTCCAGATAAGCGACATCATATTCAGGATGTTTCAGGAAGTTATCGGTGAGACGGCATCCCATTTTACCACCGGCGCCCACCAACGCAATTTTTTGTGCCATAAGTTCTTAATTATTTCTTAATGTTAGTTTCAAAAAGCATCTGACTTTTGAGATAATGTATTCCCTGAATTGCCCACTGATTCTCTTTAAGAATTGTTTCCCCGATTGTTGACTCGGGCACGACCCACTGTTCCAGGATCGCACTTTCACAGCGCTTGTAGGGAGCGAGAACCTGTAGCAATCCGGGTATGTCCATCATTCCGTTTCCGGCCGTACAACCCTGTACAATAAATCCCATTTTGTGTGAAAGCCGTTCGATCTGATAATCCTTGATATGGAGGTTTATTGTGTAGGGAGCGAGTGTGTGCGCTACGTACTCCAATCCTTCACCCGCGCCCAGTGAATTGACACAATCCAGGCAAACGCCGACAGCTTCGTCTCCTACCGATTCCATTATCGAAGCTAACTCTTTAGCTTTGAAACGATCATGATTTTCGATCCCCAATTTGACTTTTTTCTGCTTAAGAGTATTCAAATGGTTCTTAATGATCGCTACCACGGTGGATATATTGGGTTCATATCCCGCATCATCAATAATAAACCGCAACAAGGGTGCATTAAAAAATTCCGCAATCTCTAAATATTGCTGAAGGTTTTCTGTTGTAAGTTTTCTGGCGCCGATCTCCAGTCGCAACCCCTCCTGTTTTACACGTGACTTTAAGGCATGCAGGCGTTCTTCCCCTAGCTGATGCAACGGTAGATTGTCACCGATCTGCAAACAGGAAAGATCAAAGCTCAAGGTTTTTTCCACGAGGTCGTCCTCCCTCATGGGATCGGCCGGCATACTTCCCGGCACACCGATGGACCAACCATAGGTATAACTGCTTAGTCCGAGGATCATTTTAGTCATGCACTCTTGCAATCTTAATGAACCTTTTGATTGTTTTTATACACCAAATTGGCGAATGTAGATGGTATTTTTACAAAAAATGGCTAACATTATAATAAAAGTGTTCAGATACTATAATGAAGGTAACCTCCTCGCAGAAGCCGCATTTATTAAAGATCATACCTCCCTTTGAAAAATCCATTGTCATAAAAGGGGACGCTATTGCGTGGGATAATCCCTGGCACTATCATCCTGAAATAGAATTGTTGTATTGTATAAAGGGTAAAGGAACGAACTTCATCGGCAACAGTATCCGGAATATTGAAGAAGGTGAACTTCTGCTTATCGGTAAAAATTTACCACACACCCGGCAACGCGATAGGAATTATTATATGGATGTGCAGGCTCCGGAACCGGAAAGTATCGTCGTACAATTCAGGGAAGATTTCCTCGGAAAGGATTTTCTCGGCGTCAGGGAATTCAGTCACATCAGCGAGTTGTTTAATCGAGCCCTGCGAGGGTTGCAATTTTCGGGCGCCACTCGCAATTCGATTGCTGAAAAGTTAGCGTTGCTGAAACAGAAGGGGGAGACAAGCGCCATTCTCGGCCTTTTGGATATACTCGATGAGTTGGCGCGGTCGCGGCAGTTTATTTTTCTAAATCCGGAGACGTTCGTCAGTGTTGCCCACGAAAAATCATCGCAGAAGATCAATAAGGTGTATCATTATACAATTGAAAACTTCCGCCAGCCAATTTCTTTGTCGGATGTCGCGGCGCTGACGAATCACTCCATCGCGGGATTCTGCAGGTATTTTAAAACGCGCACGCGCAAAAGTTATTTTCAATATCTGACAGAAATCCGGATAACCTACGCTTGTGAATTATTGCGGGACGGGCATCTCGATGTTACGCGGGTTTGTTTCGCGAGCGGGTTTAACAACCTTTCGCACTTCCA
Source organism: Cyclobacteriaceae bacterium (assembly GCA_040902445.1). Classification (GTDB taxonomy): domain Bacteria; phylum Bacteroidota; class Bacteroidia; order Cytophagales; family Cyclobacteriaceae; genus Chryseosolibacter. The sequence continues at coordinate 18,965 of JBBDXJ010000036.1, forward strand.
CAAGCAGTTTAAAAAGATCGTGAAGCTTACCCCGTCGGAGTATCGGGGAAAAAGTTTAGGGAAGGTTGTGGACGAGGCAGGCGGGTTAACTGGTTTACTTCACTTCGTGCGCAAACATTTTTTCATAGTGCTCTGAAGGGTAGAAGATCCCCCCACTTTCTTCGTAAAAAGATTTATCGGTTATGTAAACACCGTCTTTTGATTTTATCCACGAAGCATTCGAGCGCGGATGATATGACATCATCGTATTCCAGTTTTTGTAGTACTGGTGTCCGTTGGTTTCCTGAAGGCCAATGCCGATGTTGGGGAAAGGAGTCAGCCGGGCCGCAACGCATTTATTCCAATCCACAAGTATTGGGTTAACAGTCAGATCCGCGCAGAAACAGGGGATGTTCTTTTCGTAGGCGAGTTGGGTTACTCTCATGGTCATACTCAAGGTCTTCGCGATTGCCTTCACAGCAATGGCGCCGTATCCCTGCTCAATACGTTGTGCCGCATCCTCGAGGGTGTGGGCGCTTTCATCCGCTGCAATAGTGACACCCATATCTCCGACATACACATCATTGCGCTCACCAAAGGGTTCTTCAATAACAGCGATCTGATCAAAGGCCCCAATCTTTTTGGCGTGATCAAGGAAGCGCAGCAGAGTATCCTTCTCGTCGTACCTTTCATTCGCATCGAAGTAATAGGGTATCTTGCCGCTTTTTGTGTAGGGGGTCTCGTAATGTCCGATCGCTTTATGAACTGCCGTGAGAAATGCAATATCCTTCTCCAGCATTTCTTTTTGTGTTCCCGTCGAACCTGTCTTTAACTTCATGATAAAATAACCCTGGTCGGCGGCGATTTTGATCTTGCTGACTTCCGCGCCCACGCTGAAGGAGGGCATGCTTCCTACTTTCTCGTGGCGATAGGATAATCCCTTCTTGTAGGCGTCAGGTATCATCTCATCAAATGTCTTGATGTTGTTCTCCTGAGCGTATAATAGCCATGCAGCATTATCAACACAGACCAGGGAATTTAAAGCAAAGGTTTTTCTCAGGTCAGGATTTCCCGTGATCTTTTTTCCATACTCATATACCTCGGGAAGGAGATCGTCGAGCAAGTCATTGGGATTGGTGAAGGTATTCCCCTTCATCATCTGTAACGCCCTTTCGCTCATGGCATACATGAGGGCGTTGCCACCATTGGTTGAATGCGCGGCGAAAACTTTCGAATCTGACCAAAGTGTGCCCTGGCCACCCAAACCGATCTTGTGAATCCCGGACTCTGACTCCGTCCACGCGGCAACCTGCCAGCCCTCGGTTACGACACTTCCTTTGAACCGGTAGGGGATCAGCGGTTCCCTTTCAAAATTTGAATCCACATTTTTTATCCGGATCTTTTTTTCCTGTTTTATAGTAGGTTTGGATTGGCTTGAAGAATGGGTTGTTGTGATTCCCGTTAATCCCAGCGCGGCCACGCCTGCACCGGTGTGATGAACAAATTCCCTGCGGTTCATTTTTATTTTAGGTATTGTGCTTGAAGTTTTTTGCCACTAAGACCTTTAGATCTTCTTTATCATAAATATAGAAAGATTCTTACTTCGGATCATGTTTCTTGATACTTGATATTATTTGATTTAGTTATTTAATAGTGCCCGTTTGCTGGCCATAATAAATATGCATCACGCAAAGGCGCAAAGAAATTACAGACATGTTCCACAACTTGTATGAACGACTGAGGTTTTCCATAGCAACACTCCTGAAGCATTATCTGTTATCAGTCTAAGGCAATTCGCCTATAAGTTTGCGCGCCAGCGCGAAGCCCGCAAGGAAACCTCTCCAATTCGCGCATTTCTTTGTGTCTTAGTGCCCGCCCGAACGTCACGTTTCGTACGGGCGGGCCTTCGTGGCTAACTAATAACTAATAACCAAAAACTCAATCCGGAATATTATTCAAAGTATACCATGCTTCAGAGGACCAGAGGTTCTGGCCGCTGGCGCTGGTGAGTGTTTCCGGCAACATAAAATAAACAACGTGCTCTTTTCTTAAACCTTCGATGTCAAGGTAGACGCGTCTGCGATCGTCGGAAACATCAATATCCTTTATCGATAGTTTTTTAAGATCCAGTTTTGGACCTCCGTAATTTGCTGTTCCCAGGTAACGCCATTGCTGCAACAAAAAATCAGAGGCTTTTATTTGCTGATCTTTTTTTAACGGTTCGGTAAATTCGATCTCGAAGCCGTTGGGCTTAGCGCGCACAGCGAGCATTTCAAAGGTAACTTTTCCATTGTATTTGATTTTCTGAAGACCGTATTGATTTTCTTTCCAGCTCCAGCCGCCAACCATGCCCACGCCTCCGATATACAAGGCGCTGTCTGGACCCCAGCGCAAACGATTGACACCAGCTTCCAACCCCTGCGTGAACCGAAATACTGCACCTTGATATTCGCCTTTTATTTTTTCCAGGAAATCCCGCTGAATGCCACCGTGCGTTACGTCGCCATGAAGCATTTGTCCTTTGTAAGGTCCGGAATGGACCAGCACAGGTTCCGTAGGTGAGTTGCCAATTTCATCTTCCGGCAACCAGATTGCAGGAGGTGAAATGTGTGGTGGCTCGGGCAGATCATCGGGAAGTCCCCACTGCATCCCGAGAAATTCTCCTTTTTTCACATGGATCAGTTTGTTGGCAGGTGTCCATTCACCCTGGTTGTCGGTGACAAACAATTCTCCTTCGGGACCCACACCAATTCCGTTTGGTGTGCGCAATCCGTAATTGATCCACTCAAAGGTTCCATCTTTCCGGATCTTGATAGTTCTTCCGCGATCGGGTTTCTGTTTTTCATGCGACATAAGCCGCATCGCAAGAGAAAGCGTAGCATAGAAATGTCCTTCTTTGTAAACAAGTCCGAATGCAAATTCGTGGAAATCGCTTGTCACCCCCCAGCTATTGCAAATGGCCTCGTATTCGTCGATCACTTCATCGCCGTCAAGGTCTTTTAACCTTGTGAGTTCGTGTTTTTGCAATACGTAAATTTCTCCGTCGACAACCTCAATACCCAGCGGCTCTGCCAATCCTGTTGCTATGCGTTTTACGGTTATCCTGCTGGTATCTCCCGTCTCCACATTGTCCAGCATGTACACGCCACCGATGATATCCCAGGTGGTCACCAGTAAACGCCCGTCGGGCAAAAAAGCCAATCCGCCAACTTTGGGTTTAAAATCATTTTTACGGATGGTATAGAGATCAAAACTCGGATGAACCCCTTCCAACGGAGCCCCATAACCGGGTTTTAACTTTCTTTTTTCCTCAATCCTTTTATTCACAGATACGAGATTATACTCCACATTTTCAGCAGGCTTAAGGGCGAGAATGTAATTGACCATTTCCCTTATTTCCTTTTCCTGAAGAGTGGGATGTGGATTCATCATTGTACTACCCCATACGCCGGAGCCGCCGTCCTTCACTTTGCGGATTAAATATTGAACGGCAGTTTTTTCATTGGGATATTTTTGTGCGATCTCCCGGAAGGAGGGCCCCACGGTCCGCTGATCAAATTCATGACAGGTCATGCAATCGCTTTTTTCCATCCAGTACCGTCCTCTGTGGTCATAGGCTTCCTCCGGTTTCGGTGGGAATTGCGGAGGTAGTTTTTCGAAATAAACTTTGGTGATGGTGGGCTTGTTGTTGTTTAGCTCCACCGTTGTACCGGTCGACTGTAATGAAACGGTTGTCCCGTCTGGCGCGCCGGTTAATTTAAATACTCTTTCCAATCCGGGTTCACCATCGCCATTTCTGATAAATTCAGGACGCTCCTCAATATGAATGGAATCTCCTGAAGAAAGTATCATCAAATATTTCAGGTGGATCTGGTTGTCCTGAAACGAATATCCTTTGCTTGCGATGCGGGCCCGGTCTTTTTTTCCGTCAATCATCGCTACCCATTGAAAATGTTGCGCGCTGTCAGAGAGATAAGCCGTCCCCCAACTGGTGGGTTGTACGTTCTTCCTGTCCGTATAGGCCGTCCCCTCCATGAGTACGCCACCTTTCCAGGCTTTGTATAAGGTGCAATTTGCGAGGTCATAAGCGACGTAACACGCAGTATCCAGTGCGAGTGTGAGCATTCTCGGTTTTCGATCCAGGACTGATCGAAAAGCCCAGGGTTCGATTGGTCTTTCGGGAGGAGCCGTTTTATTATCACAAGCGGCAAAGGTCGCAGTCAATAGTATTATTACAACAACATTTTTGAGTCTGATCCGGGAAGGGAAAAAGGAAATATGGAAATATGGAAATAGGGACATAAGGGAGGTTACGGTTTTTCGTTTGGATCTGGCCATTGAAGATGTTTGTGAAGGAATCTAAAAGTTCCTTCGCCGCGCATGGAATGACCTCCGTTAAAATATTCGATCTCTGTTTTGTCGCTGAGATCAAACTGGTCATACAAGTATTTTACTTTTCCATATTCAAAGGAAACCCACTCTGTCGGTTGCACGAGGTCATCGTGTCCGCGTTCAACCATAAAAGGCCTGGGGAAAATGAGGTAGGCCATCTCCGCGTAGCTAAAAGTACTGCCCATATTAAAGTATGGCATTTCCCATTCCATAGTATTCATAAAGCCGCGGCCGAAATGTGTATCCACCACTTTTCTTGACCAGTCACCGAAATCGCCAGCGCATATAGAAAGACAATAACCTTCCAACACTGCGGGTACACGCATAGCGGTCTCGCCTCCGTAACTCAGTCCATAAAACGCGATCCGCTCCTTGTCTGCAAATGGCAGGGACCCCAGCCATCGCAGCGTTTGATCGTGTTGCGACACAATAAAAGAAAAAAGTGTTTTTCCAATGCTGTTTGCTTTCCGGTCCAGCCATCGGTATTTGTCTTCGCCGCGGTAGGGGTTATAGGGTGCATAAACTATAAATCCCCTGTCGGCGAGTTTTGCAGCCGTCATATTGTACGCAGTGTACGATTCCTCCAGCAGCTTCTGAGGAAAACCATCGCGGCCGTGCTGACAAACAACAACCGGTCTTTTCTCTCCAGCCTTAAGATCTTTCGGAATAAGCAGGATGCCCGCGGCACTAAGGTTGTTGTATACATCGAGTTGCACTTCGTATCCTGTCCATTTATCATTGTCGTAGAGCTTGCGCGTATGCGGATTCGGCGCTGACATGGGACCTTCGAAACTGCCGAGAATTTCTTCCCGGAAGGTCCTGCGGTATTCTTTTGCCTTTTCTATGAAATGATCCGGATTGTGGGAGGGATGGTGAGGTTTTGTGCTCCAGGTTCGGTTTTCAAACTCAGGCATTATTTTATAAAGGAAGAGCCTGTTCCGTTCCTGATCAGAGTCGCGCAGCAACCATTGTACGTGATCTTCGATCTCCTTTATCTGCCGGACTTGCCTTGCGTCAGCATCGAAGGAATTCCTTTTCTCCTTAGGGATGTCCTTGCTCAACGATAAGGATGCATTTCCACCGAGAAATCCCGTGAATTTTTCAAGGGATCTTTGAGATCCGAAATTTATGGCTGCGTTATTATCGCCACTGATGATTTCAATTTCCTGAAATCCGGGTTTGGTCAATCTTATTGCCCTGTTGTATTCGCCATGAATTGAAGTCCATTCCGGAGTTTTCAGCGTGCCCTTGTATCCTGTGAAAGGCCATCCGCTGACCTTTTGAGGCGCTTCACTTTTCTTTACGGATTGTTCAATAAATTCCGGTACCTGGCTGTGTTCAATCACCAACGGACGCGGTGCTATTAGCGAAGCGATCTCGGCATCCCCGAATTCGGAAACCAACCCCCAGACACTCCGGTAGATCGGTTCATCCCAGACTTTTTCACGCTTATTAAAATAACCACTAACGAGGGTGGCATCGATCCGTTTGTCGACAGCCGCAGCATACAACGCCAGCAATCCACCTTCGTGATAACCCGCTACTCCGACCTTCATTCCATTATCAGAAGTTTCTTCAAACCAATCGATTGCTGATAAGATTTTCTGGACTTCATATCCTATAACATGCCTCCCCATATGAAAAGCCTGTCTGTAAATCCATTCGCGATGAGTTTGTTGTTGTGGTGTACCGGGAAAAATAAATTTGCGGCTGACCAGAACAGGAATCAATACCTGAAATCCATTCTCTGCAAGCCGGCGGGCAAACTGGGATTCAGCAGGAATTCCCGCTGCAAGTCCGACAAGTTGTTCGGGGATCTGATCCGCATCTGGTATGGCGATGATGTTGGCAACGGGTTTCGTTTTGGGTTGCAGAAGGAGCCCTTCGCCATTCACGCGGTTTAATACATTCCATCGGACCTGATACACGCGATACTTAGGCGTTTCAGCGATGATCTCAGGATCATTGTTCGCTGAATATTTCTCCATCCAAACAGGGGGATGCTCGTCCTTTAATTCCTGTTTATAATTGTGCAACGGTCCGCTTTTGTCTTCCAGTCCGATCACCTTCATAAAACGTTTTCGGTTGGGATCGACTGAACTCTCATAAGCATCCTTCGAACTCAGATCCCTTTTCCAATACTTTGAACGACCGGCGGCGGCCTCATTTATTTTTTCTTCTATGAAAAGGTGCGCGCCGTCAAGGATCTTAATGGAACGGTCGTCTTCAGGCGCAAGGGGTTTTGTGCCTGGCAATACATCCGGAAGAGTCTGGTAGGGAAGATTTGTGGATTGTTTCGCCGGCTTCGATTGAAAAGCGGCAACATTTTCTGTCACCAGGAGTACCAGTATTGCAACAAAGAAAATTTTATTTGTCATACGTGAATTAAAACCTTTCAAACCTTTCAAACCTTTCAACCTCTCTCAGCCGCACGACAACTTTCTGAAAGTTTGGGAACTTTCAGAAAGTCGCCCTTTAGACTTTTCAAACCTTTCAAACTACTCACCACCCTGCCACATCGCGTGAAATTTTTGCAGGTCCTTTTTCATCGCGTCAAAGACAACTTTTTTATCGACGGTAATTTCAGCGCCTCCGTGTTCGGCACCGCCCAGCGGATATTCATAGTGCAGCGATACCGGTACATTCAGGCTGTATTCCTTGAGCAGTGTGAAATAACTTTTAAAGTCAACCATTCCTTCGCCCAGAGGTACATCCTGGACGACATATGTACCGTTTTTCTTTTGCCAGAGAAAATCTTTAATGGCCAGGATCTTGACGTGGGGTTGGATGAGGCGTAAACCATTTCGCCACGACAAGCCACCTTCCACTACCGCATGGCGGATGTCGTATTGCACGCCCGTGAATTCCTTATCTGCCTTCTCAAGGATATCCCACAGTTCCCATATAGAAGCGCCCGCCCGATCTCCCGAGTGATTTTGATAACATCCGACTAGTCCGAGTTTTTTATTTAACTGACCCAGTTCTTTTAGCGTTTGCTGAAATTGGACGATCGCTTCGGGGATAGATGTGTTATCCGGATACGGCAGCCAGTTCATGCGATAGAATTGTATTCCCAGTTTTGCGGCAGTCTCCAGTAATTTATTATCGGTGCTGTCTCCGGCATTTTGAACAGCGGTGGTCATCATGGTGTGCGATAGGCCTGCTTTGCGAATCGCTTCCACGGCTTTTGGTAAATCGGTGTCGACCCGTTCAGGCAGCACGTGTCCTTTCGGGCGCACGGTGAGATCAACACCATCAAACCCGATCTCTGCAGCAGCATCTGCCATATCATTATAATTCAGAAACTGCAGATGCTTCGAAAAGACATGTACCTTTAGAGGACTGGCCAAACGACCTTTCGAAATCGCTTCCCCTTGAACATTCCCATGCATAAGCGGAAGAAGTGAACCTGCTAAGATGGATTTCTTAATAAAGTTCCTTCTCGATTCATTGTAATTTTCAGGTTTCATGATATCAATTCGGTTTAATAAACATGTTCACTTTTAATTTTGAAAAGTTAATCTTAAAAATCGCGCAACTTTTTGACCCAAAATCATACTCATCCCTACCAACCCCGCGCCATCCAAATGTCCTTTGCAAGACCAACTGTTCCTGCCATTATTTTTTGTTTTCAAAATACTCATAAAACACTACCCTTAATTGTTTCCCTAACAATTCCCAGTCCTTTCCAAGCGGTTCCTTATTCAAACCCTTAGCCCATTCATAATTGAGTTCATAGACACAGGCGTCAATGCCAAACCGCGCCAGCATCCCTTCCCCAAAGGATCCCGGATTTTTTACGTGAGAAAATCCTTCCCTGAACCAGGTGTGCTTGAAGAGAAGGTTTTCGAAACGCTTCAGGTTTGAAGTATATTGTTGATTGTCCGCTGTGGGTAAGTTCACATGCAGGTTTCCTCCGCGGTCGTTGTGAAGGTCGATCGCTAAATGAGGTTTCTTTCCCTGGTCAATCATTTTCTGTAACCAGCTTTCAAGAGCGTATTTCTCCGGAGTTAATACTTTGTCGGCCGGAAGATGCCATTCCCGGTTCAGGTCCTTACCCAATGTATTAAACCGGGTTCTGCCACGCGCAACGCCATCTTTATTGGCCATGGGCATAATGTACACGCAATAGCGATCACGATATTTTGCAGCATCGTCCTGGAGAAAACTTCGTACGAACCCCTGCACCACCCAGTTACCGCCGGGTTCCCATGAATGCGCTCTTGCGCGAAGCACGACCCTGAAGGGTGCATCCGCTTTCCCCACCCTGATCATTTCCAATGGCCGGCCCTCCGCCGTGTGTCCTGCCTGACTGACTTCAATGAGAGGATTATTTTTTATTTCAGAAATAAATTTTTCCAGGTCGCTGATGCGATACGGCTCAACGCTTGCCACATATATTTTATCACTCTCCATGTGGACCTTGAATCTAAGCTTGTTTTCGTCTATGAGGTCCGCGGTAATAACGCGCCAGTTCTTTCCATCTTCGGAGATCAAAGTGTTTGTTTTTTCAGAAATAGGAACCCCCTTGATACCATTCCAGACATTCTCAAAATTATTCAGCTGCACTGTAATATCAGAACCTCGTTCAGCCAGCATCTGGAAATGCCAGTGTCCATTGGCGCGGTTAGGTGAGGAACGCTCGTGGTCATAGATGAGGCTTACCTGTACGATCTCTTCAGCGTCAACCTCCCAGTCAAGCTGTGAAGCGTTTTCAAAATTCGTGTTGATATACACCAGCGGATGTTTGCTGGAGTCCATCACGCCGTTCATAGACCCATCGCCTTTTACATCGCAAACCATAAACACCACCAATAGTATGAACAGTAGTCTAAAAGTTGCCGATATTTTCATTTTACATCTTATCAGGTCAATATCTAAATTCTCAAAATTACTCTACAGCCTTTTGCTTTCAGCTTTTAGCTTTCGGCTTTCAGCTTTTTGCTTTCCGCTTAATGCAACACAAATTGCTCTTCGCGCTCTTCAACCGACTTATTCCCGAAAGCATCCTTTGCTTCAATCTTTACCCGGAAGATCCCAAATACCTGGGAAGGAATTTTAAGACTGAATACCTGGTCGCCTGGTGCACGGTCTCCGCCCTGACCATCATCCGTTAAATTTGCCTGAAGTATTTTTTTAGGATCTTTTTCATCGATGAGCGTAACTTTTACCTGACCGACTTTTGAGCCATCGTAGATCTTTGCCTGAAGGACATTGTCTCCAGTGACCTGTACCCTGTCGATGACCGGCGGCGTACTATCCTTACCCTTCACCTGGAATTTCACGATACCCCGTTTGATAATATGAAACGGATATTCAGGCAACCAGTATTCTACAAAAAATTCCATCGGATGATTTTGCGGGCATTCAGAAGAGATCAACGGCACATCATATTTTGCCGAGCCGCCTACATGATCGAAGCTGGACCAGCTATCAGATTCCCTGATGTTGATTCCGAAAGGGTTGATGTACGGATCGGAAAAAGTGAGGTCTGAACGCCACCATTTATCCTGATCCTTTACAATAATGACAATAGATTCTCCGGGGTTGGCTACTCCATCCCCATTGCCCTTTCCCAGAAAAACGCTGGCTGTATCCTTGCCTGCATTAGCGACCTCGAAAACTTTACCATCCGCAACCAGAAAATCTTTTAGTTCCGGAACGTTTTTTTTCAAGGGGATCTCGAAAAAATCAACCCATTCATTTTTCTTATCATCCCGTAAGGTGATCTTGAACCTTTCAATTTCGACACTGTCTGCAGCGACGAGAAATGAAAATGACGCATTTCCGGTTTTGGTTTCGTTGACGGCAATCTCGTTGAAGGAAACGTCGGCCTGTGTTACCCTGGCCGTCTGGCGTGTAGGGGTTAAAGTTGCCCTGATATTTTTTGCGGGTGAAAGTCCCTTGTTCACCACCTTTATCGCGACCTTAATATCCTGGCCGTGGGTAGCCCAACGACTCCCCTGGAGGCCGACAGCTGTTACTGAAAGGCTTGGCTTGTCTGTTTTTTCGTTGATACCGATCTGATGGGAACTTCCGTTCAGGTGTATCGTCAGGCGCCCCTGCCCGTCACTGCGTACATTACTCTGTGTAGCTTTTGATGTTCTTGTATCAATATCGTTAATAGTATACCACTGATCTTTTTCATAGAGCGGTGGTGTTTTGACAGAGAGTTTTACAAACGAAAAAAGTTCTCCATCGGGAAGGAATTCCCTCACGGATACGTTGAATCCGCGTTCGTCGACGTTTTCGAGTATGGTAAATCCCGGAACAGTGCGGTCTGTCATCACCTCGTAATCCCAAACGGAAAATTCCGGATAAACATCAATGTGGTCCCACTGGGCGGGGCGGGCTGGCGGATTGTCAAAAGTTTTCAGAATAAAAGAAAGCATTTCACCCATTCCGCAGGTGGAGTGCGCCGCATCAAACATCTTGAAATCATAATTGTCTATCACCTGTGGCCACACTTTATTCAGGTCATCATGATACCCACGGATGAAATCCTTGTCCCCGTAATGCAGGCGCACATTCATTCCTCCATAATTATTGTACATATCCAGGTGGCGGTATTCCACGGGAAAATCTTTCGGGCCTGCAATAAATTCCGGTGAGCCACAAAAATTGCCCGCCGCGGAAAGCAGATGGGGATACTTGCCTCCGATCCAGAACGTCATAAAACCTCCCATTGAAAGTCCCGAGATACCCCTGTGCCCGCGGTCTGCGATTGTCAGGTAATGAGAATCGATGTGTTCAACAAGTTCCGGAAAATACAACGGAAACTGCCGGTACGTTTCAACCGGACTTACATTGTAGGGACGCACGTAATATTTTTCGTCAGGGCTCCGGTTATAGCCATCCGGTTTTACAACGATCACCTCATTTTTGGAAACAAAATTTGCGATGTTGTCGCCGCCGTTTTCATCGCCTTTGTCGAAATCACCATAGGGATCACTGCTTCCAAAATACCTTTGCGACCAGCCGTGGAAAAAATAAATGACCGGATATCTCTTTGTGGGATTTTCGGAATAACCCGGAGGAAGGAATACCCGATAATTTCTGATTTCCCCGAATACGGTGCTGTAATGCCTGGAATCGATGATTGTGACTCCATTCGGGTCTGATGCGACGCTCGTATTGAAGACCAACAGAAAGACGGATATCACCGAAAGGGTTTTGAACATGGGATTAATCCGGGTGAAGGATTTCATATTTCAGGGACGGTGGATTTGGTTAAAGACGAAACACAAGATAAAAGACATTTACCGGATCCGGAAAAAACCCGGCACTTTCACGACAGGTACAGCGCAGTGCTATCTAATAAAATACGAAAAAATACGGGGATTTACAATGAATCAGTGTGAAACATTGAACCCCAAAGGTTTCACAAAAAGAGTCGGGTGTAAGAAAAATGTGAATTACAGTGAAACCTTTGGCGGTATAAACCGACTATTTCAACTTTACTGAATAATTGCTGTGTTGCCACATTTTGGTAATTTTTCCGGTCTTCTTGTCGCGTTCAAAAAAGAACTCTTCCCCCAGACTTTCATCTCTTCTGATCCTACGGAAAACGTCACCGCCAACGTGTTGCAGTAAGGTCATATCCTCCAGGGGATTTTGAGAGGGGAGCTCCAGCACAGCGAGGTTCCCGTACCAGCTCAGCACCTTTTTTTCCGAACCCAACGGCTGGGCGTTATAGAGTCCGATGTATTCTTCGAGGTCAATGTCACTGCCGCCAGACTTTTTTTCCTTTTCACCTTTTTGCAAAATATTGCGTATCTGGCTTGCGTACTGCCATGGATTTTCCATTGTGTTGATCAGTACAATGAACGCGAGTTTTTCCTTCGGATCCATCAACAGGATACTCCTGTATCCCGGACAGGTTCCCCAATGGCCTGTTAAGGTTTTGCCGTTGTTTTGAAATACAACAAAGCCCAGTCCCCAATGCATCTTCCAATCAGGGTCAACCCAATGGACGCGCTGCATATCTTTTAAGGTGGCCGCGCTGAGGATCTCTTTTCCGCCATGCGTTAACAGCCGGAATTGCCATGATGCAAACTCAGCGAGGTCTTCAACTGTGGAAGAAAATCCTGTTGCAGCCTGAATACCCCTGGAATCAAAAAGAGGAACGATATCGCGGGCGCCTTGCCTGTTCAGCGAGGAGTAACCGGTTGCTAATTTGTTTCCCCAGAGGTTTTGCGGCAGAGTGGATTTTGTATTTGAAAGGCGCAGGGGTTTTAAAATATTTTCTTCAACGTAAACATCATAGGGCTTACCGGATAATTTTTCGACCACCTCGCCGAGAATAGTCATTCCAAGATTGCTGTATTGAAAGTAGGTGGAGGCGGGATAGAGCGTTTTTTGTTCTTCCAGTTTTTCAGTGACCTGCTTCTTTGTTGGAAACTTAAAATCGGGCCCGGTCCAATAAGGAAAATCCGATTCACGGGGAAGTCCGGATGAGTGGGTAAGCAATCCGCGGATAGTGATCGGACCGCTTTGTTTAAATTGCTGGTCGATCTTCAGTTCTGGAAGCAGGGAAGAGATTGAATCATCCAGGCGGAGCTTTCCCTGTTCATAAAGCTGCATGATGGCGATAGAGGTAAACAACTTTGTAATAGAACAAATGCTGTAAAGTGTCTGCGGCGTGGCGGGAATGTTTTTCTCAATATCGGAGAACCCGTACCCTTTGCTCCAGATCAGCTGCTGATCTTTCACAATACCCACGGAGATCCCGGGAAGGTGATCGTATGCCTGCTGAGCTTCCAGCCATGCGTCAATATACTCCAGGGCGTCTGATGTGGGCTCTTTAGCTTCGCTTTGCCCCCGGGAAGTATAGGAAAGGAGGCAAATTAGGATTAGAAGCAGGGTAGATTTCATAAATGGCAACACACTGATATTCTGGAAAGATAGTGGATTTTTGCCACCTGAACTGGCAGAATTTCCATGGCTGGCAAAACATTACCCTGGCAGGTTAAATTTTTTAAATCCACATTATTTGGGAGGTAATCTGACTATCAAAGGCTGCGCTGAATGGAAGCTGGTCACACCCCGGTAGGGGTCTATCCACCGGCTTTTGAACCGTTGTTTACCGATCAATTAAGAATTAACGGATATGCATCACGCAAAGCGCCAAAAGAGCATCGTGAAACCGGACACAGGATGATTACTAATCTCAGGATTCTTACCACCCGGCAACCGGCAACTGAGAATTTACTCACCACGAAAACGACCACTGATTACTGCTTACCGATTACCGAACTCACCTCTTCCTGCCATGCTCGCTTATATACTTTGGCAACATTGAATTTTCTCCTCCGATGTAGTGGAAGCGTTCGGCCCATTCGAGCTGATAAGGTGCGCCTATTTCTTTGTCGGATAGAATCCCTCTCAGGTTTTGGGAGTCCATGTCCAGGACAAAATGCCGGATATAATTCCTGTTGGCTTCCGCGTCGCTGTTCCCTAACAAGGGCAGGTGTTTACCTTCTTTCTCCAGGGTCCTTCTGAGTACTGAACCATTTTCGCCTGCGGGCCCCTGAGAAACGTTGACGAGGTTGGCATCTATTTTCTGTTCAAGTGTAGGACCAATGTCGACGATGCGGTTCACCAATTGAGGGCCTCGCGCAAAGTAGTAGCGTTCTTTTACTGCGTGAGGTTTGAGTCCGGCTTCAAAATGTTCCGGGTAATCCAGGCTACCTCCTGACATCCACCGTGCAGCTTCTACGGCCCGTGCGGTAATGTAGTGATCTGGATTTTCTTCGTAGTGTCCCCATGGGTCGTAGGAGATGATCGTATCTACTTTTAGCAGCCTGAAAATAAATATCAGCCTGCCCCGGATGTCCTGGAGGCTGTAATTATCCATCATGTGGTTGCGGTATCCCAGGTCGAACACTTTTTTTAACCCCAACGCTTTGGCTACAGCCTGGTTGTCAACGCTGTTATTTTTTATTACATCGCCCACGGTCTCGCCGCGACCGGCGTGGTCATCATTGGTGGTCCTGATCAGATATCCTTCATACCCTTCCTTTATCAGCTTGGCAACGGTACCCCCGGCAAACAGGGGAACATCGTCGCAATGTGGCTGAATAACTGCAAGCACTTTGCCTTTGTGGGGCTGCCCTTGCTGCGATCTCTCAATAACCACATCCGTGGTGACTTCTGATTTTTGCCCTGGTGTTGGAGGGACAGATAAAAATGAAAGGCCAAGGCTGTTGCCGATAAAATTTCTTCTTTCCATGAACGGTGGTTTAGATTATTGACGCCCTTTTAACTGCAATTGATTTTAGATTATCAGAAAATACGTCGAAGGCATGGTAATCGCTTTACGCTCATGACCCACGCGCTGTTGGTTTTTAGCCATTCCAGTCCGGGAAAAAACTTGAAATCAGCGACATTTATTCCACGTTTCGTTATTAACATAAGCTCAGATTATCTTCCTGCTTAGCGTGTGAAGGCCGGCGTGTCGAATTTAGTTTGCTTTTCATAGAGATTGCGTAGTTGACACGCGTGAATTCAATCCGGCTGCAGGAAGTGGATTTTTACTTTTTTCCCTTTTGTCTTAAGATCCTTTGAAAATAATCCTCAAAGGATTCGTTGGGCATTCGTGAATTATTTTCAAAGGCGCTTCCGACGATATCGTGAACTTCATAATAGCGCTTGAATATTTTTTCCAACACTTCATCGTCGCCAGTTTCCCAATACTGGCCTTCATCGGAGACTTTCATCTCCCTGAAATACTTTTTGTTTAAATACCTGAGCAGATCAATTATTCTTTTGTGGACGTGGATTCCCGCATAATGAGTCTTGACAGAAAGCATATATAGATATTTGCGCTCATCCTGCTTTGTTGATCGCCCGAACATTTCAAGCAGGGGTGGGCTGCTCATTTTACCGTTTGATAAAAAACATAGAAACACTGGCTCGCATTCCGGTGGGCTGAAACTGATGCCGTAGATCTTTTGGTTGTACTTGTCCTTTTCCAGGTCTGCTTCGGGAAATTCTTTTTCATAGATTATGTATTTCCATTGATTCACCTGCGCGATATCCTTGACTTCCTCGATCATCTCTGACAAAGGAATACTGCCTTTGAAGGTGCCGCTGTAGTGAAAAGATAATCCCATGTCTATTTAAAGGATGTTTTATGTGAATTTATACAGATGTTGGAAACGTTCAAAGTCATTCTCTTACTTTAACTCGCCCTGGTGCCGTTCTTCAGTTCCGGCTTAGTTTGAACCGTCATCGGTCGGACTGCTCTTAGCCGTCGGAGCGGTCCTTAAGCTTTCTGCTTTTTGCTTTCTGCTTCTTCCCACTTTTCTCCAGATTTTCCTTTACTCTGAATTTTACAATGCTGCTTATTAAGGGCAATGGAAGAGGCTGATCCATTGGAAATTGTACACTGCCCTTTGCGCTTTCGTAAACTGAAAGCTCCTTTTTAAATGCCTCAATTCCGGCGGGAGCTGGATAGAATCCTATATGATTTTTGAAAGCTGCAAAATGCACGAGATTGCCATTGAGTTTAAATGTGGGGACAGCGTAACTCATGGCTTCTTCCGCTTCCGGCGCAGCCTCTCGGATTGTCGACCTGATTTCCTTAAGCAGTTTCTGAACCTCTTTTGGAAAACCGGCGATATACTCATCGATGTTTTCTGCCTGTGCAGTTTTCATGTTATTGTGATCGTTTGGTTTATTTACAGTTTTAATGCCATGATCAAATATACTACTGTGTCTTATTATTTCAGTGGTGTGAAACGACATTTTGCAAGGCTGAATCCGGCGAATGGCTGCCGTAGCTTAGGCGGCATCGCCGGGCTAGTGAAGGTGGATAGGGTGACGTGAGGAGGAAGAGTGAGTTTTATCGCCGGCTCCATTTTATAGCAAGGCTTTTCAGGCTCGGTCTTTTCCATTTCATTGCATGGGGATTGCTTCGTTTTGCGGGGCCAACGCTACTGGTATTTAAGCCCCACAGGGATTTTCAACTTGCCTTTATTGTAAATGTCAATGTAGATTGTCACGGTATCCTTTTCCACGGATTTTAAGAAGGTATACTTGTCCAGCGAACCCCCGTCGCCACTCACGGGCTTAGCTGTATAACCATTGCTTGCCTGAACCTTTGCCCTTCTATAATTCAGATTCTCAACGGTAGATCTTTGCAGGAATTGTAGTTTCTGGTTGTCTATTGTTTTTAAACCTTGAAGAAAATCAAATGAATAGCCAATGCTTTTTTCAAAATTCCCCTTTTTCATTTTTAATGGATTCGTGTCCGTATAACCGTAAGTGCTGTCGGTCGACACGTCCACCCGGGAAAAATCAATTTGTCCCGAACTCCATGTTGAAATGAAGAGCAGGATTCCTGTTAATATTTTTCTAATTGCATGAGGTGCCGATTGATTCATCTGGGTGCGGTTTTGAATTTATCTGCAGTTCTATCTTGCAACGTGCATTAAAGATAAGTTAAAAAACCAGATGTAGCCTGGAAATGACCTCTATATGTTAGCGGTTCGTTTTCTCACGGTCGGTTTCATAAGTCAGTAAAGTGACTCCGGAGCTGAATCCTTGCGCAGAGGTGAGTTTTTATTGGTTTTCCATGATCTTGCTATCAGCACTTATCCTTTTTATACAACACACTAAAAGGGATGTAAAGATATATCTGATATTTTTCCATTTTATTACTTTCTTTAATCTATGGAATCTCTTCTCCATTCGGACTATTGGCCGTTCCTGGTACTTATCCTGAGTGTGGCACTGGTAGTGATCATGATCACAAAATGGCGCATTCATCCGTTCATTTCTCTTATGGTGTCCGCAATTTTTGTGGGACTGTTATCGCCTGCGCTGCCAAGAATACCCGGGCAAATTCCCTTGATATCAGTAGTGGAATTACCAATGGCCGAGTTTGGAATCATGGCGGGAAAAATAGGCTGGGTGATTGCCCTGGCTGCTGTGATCGGCACAGCCATGATGGAAAGCGGGGCCGCGGAACAGATCGTAAACTGGTTGCTGAAGAAACTCGGAGAAAAGCGCGCGGCCATCGCCCTGCTCATAAGCGGATATATATTATCGATACCTGTATTTTTTGACACAGTATTTTTCCTCCTGATACCGCTGGGTATAACACTGGCGCAAAAGACAGGCAGGGATTTTATCCTCTATGTTCTTGCCATCGGGGGTGGAGCAGCGATCACCCACACTATTGTTCCTCCCACTCCGGGACCACTTATCATGGCCGAAACGCTCAATATTGATTTGGGTATTGTTATTCTAGCTGGCCTTGTAGCGGGAATCATGCCTGCCTTTGTCGTCTACGGAGTGGGGAAATGGCTCAATAAAAAAGTACACATCCCTGTAAGGGTTACAAACGCGCGGGTATCCTCGATACAGAATCCGCCTTCTCTGGCACTTTCAGTTCTGCCTGTTGTCGTCCCGCTTTTGATGATCAGTCTCGCTTCGTTTGCAGAGGTCGTCACCACCGACGTTCCGGGCTGGATCGCTTTTCAGGGAAATAAAAATATTGCGTTGAGTGTGGGTACTTTCATCGCTCTTTTTCTTTGGGCAAGAACGAAAAAACTCGGGACAAACGAGCTGTGGGAAGCTGCTGCGAAACCTCTGGAGCTAGCGGGCATCATTATACTGATTACCAGCGCGGGCGGGGCGTATGGCGCCATGATACAACACACCGGTGTGGGAAAGGCGATCAACCTGGCAACCGAAGGATTTAATGTGCATTACATGCTTCTCGCGTGGCTGATTGCGGCCGTTATGAAAATTGCGCAGGGTTCGGGAACAGTCTCGATGATTACAACGTCAGCGATCATGGCTGCGTTGATAGGACCTGAATATCAGCTTGACTATCATCCGATTTATATTTTACTTTCAATTGGGTTTGGATCTCTTTTTATACCTTGGATGAACGATAGCGGGTTTTGGGTCGTGGCGCGTATGAGTGGACTTACAGAGAAGGAAGCACTTCGCACCTGGACATTATTGCTTGCAATATTATCCGTCGTCGGACTTCTTCAGGTATTGTTGTTGTCGTGGATATTCCCGTTAGTATGACATTTTTAAATTTACTTTAAGGATCAGTAATTCATAACTTATTTTATGCGCGTACTTATTTTAGGAGGAGGGGGTTTCTTAGGTAAAAGGCTGGCCAAAGAATTAATAGAGCACGGCGGCCTTGCCCAGGGTGAGATTGATCATTTAACGCTGGTTGATGTTGGATTTCCCGGAGACAAACTTCAGGATCGAAGAGTGGAATGCATTGAAGCGGATTTCGGCGATGAAACGACCATCAGAAATATTCTTCAGCATAAGCCGGATGTGATCTTTCACCTTGCAGCCATAGTAAGTGGTGAGGCGGAAAAAAATCTTGACCTGGGCATGAAAGTAAATTTTCACGCTTCGTTACAAATTGTCGAGTTATGCAGAAAGCTGGGTATTCATCCGCGCATTGTATTTACCAGTTCCTGCGGAGTATTTGGTGGCGATGTTTCAAAGGTCATAAGGGATGACACAGCGCCGAAGCCACGGAGCTCCTATGGTACGGAGAAAGCAATGGTGGAGCTCCTTATGAATGATTATAGCAGGCGACGATTCGTCGATGCGCGGAGTCTCAGGTTGCCTACGATCGCAGTGCGACCGGGAAAACCGAATGCTGCCACATCATCGTTTATTAGTTCTATTATCCGTGAACCGTTAAATGGAAAACGTGCTTCTTACCCGGTGCCTCCGGAATCGGCGTTCTGGATTCTATCTCCCAAACGTGTAGTCCAAAATTTTATTCACGCCGCCAACATCGATGAAAAAGAACTTGGGGACGATAGGGTCATCAATCTCCCTGGGCTTACCGTGTCTATTCAGGATATGATAAAAAGTCTGGAAAAAATCACCAGTTCAAGAGTAACAGAATTAATATCACATGAGCCCGACGCATTTCTCCAAAGCATCGTACTGACATGGCCGCCGCATTTCAATACGGAAAGAGCAAACAAACTGGGCTTTGTAAGAGATGCCTCTGTGGAAGAGATCATCAGATCGTACATTGAGGAAGAAAGCATAGTGAATATATAAGGGGAACCAAGGATGAGTCAATCCCGTAAAATTGCAATAGTTACCGGTGCCGGTTCCGGTATTGGACGAGCAGTGGTCATAGCGTTGTGTAAGGATGGCTGGTCAGTAGTTCTCGCTGGCAGGAGGGAGGACAAACTTATCGAAACGGCCAATGCATGTGAGCTTAAACGTACTCTGGTAGTCTCTGCGGATATCAACAATCCCCAAAGTGTGAAAAATCTTTTTAGCCAAACTATTAAAACTTTTGGCCGCCTGGATCTGCTTTTCAACAATGCTGGAGTAAGCGCTCCCCTAAAAGAGATCGAAGAACTCACCCTGGAGGAATGGCAAAAGGTGATCGATACCAATTTGACAGGAGCCTTCCTTTGTACTCAGGAGGCAGTGAAGATCATGAAGCATCAGCATCCAATGGGTGGACGTATCATCAACAACGGGTCGATTTCAGCCCATGTTCCTCGCCCCCATGCTGCTCCTTATACCGCGAGCAAACACGCCATAACAGGTTTAACGAAATCCATCTCCCTGGATTGCCGTAAATTTAATATTGCCTGTGGACAGATCGATATTGGAAATGCCAACAGTGCAATGACTAAGGAAATCCGGGAAGGAGCCCTACAGGCCGATGGCACTCTGAAAAATGAACCTACAATAAATCTTGACGATGTTGGTCGCGCAGTAGTCTATATGGCCAGTTTACCAGCCGATACCAATATTCCGTTTCTGACTATCATGGCAAATCAAATGCCTTATATTGGCAGAGGTTAAATTAACCGGCCAGATTGGTAAGTATCATTTGAGATCAGTGAGCCCATGAATTCTTACCATAGATATTGATGCTAATGGCAGAATGTGGCTTGCCTCAGACGGTATTAATGATATCAGGGCGCGATGGTGACCCTCCATACGCAGCATGGAGTGGGCCCATCATCATTGCATCTAACGTTAGCGAGGATGATATAGCCGCCGTAATTTCATTACCATTACAATCGACGGCACATGGATACACATTGCTATGCCAGGGTTCCTGACGCGCCTTCCCTGGATATTGAGGATGAAATTACTGTTGCAGCATGGGTCAAGCCCGCGAAAAGATCGTCACAGAAAATAATTGCCAAAGGAGATTCCAAAATAGCAGATGGATATGAGCTTTCACTGCTCAGCACGGGTAAAGCATCCTTCAGAATCAACCAACAGACTTCCGAGACTTATAAGATTAATTCCACGACGCAATATCCTATCGACGGCACATGGATACACATTGCAGCAACCTTCAAAGGCACGAACATGAAGATTTTCATCAATGGAGTACAGAATAAAAGTCTGACGTTCGCCATCCCAGCGTCTGTTGGCCCGAATACGCTTCCACTTGTTATAGGAGCAGCTGTAGACGAAACAAGTAATTTTCAAGGATCCATAGATGAGGTCAGCGTTTACAACTATGCTCTGCAGGCAAACGAAATATATGCTCTTGCGAGTGGTTCGGAAGAAAAAAATAATACAGCTGCCCGGGTACGAACAGAAAATATTCAAATAAATAATGAGGGAGTTCTTCAATACAAAACGCATGTATATCCAAATCCCGCAGACAACACCTTGTTCGTTGAATTGACCCATGCAAAGAAAAGTATCATTTCAATTACCGACATGAATGGGCGTCTTCTTCACCGCATGCTTGCTACTGGAGAAAATAATGAGATCGCAATCGATTTGGGTGAATTGAATTTAGAAAAAGGACTGTACATTTTGTGCATTCAATCTTCAGATTCGATAAGGAAAACCAAATTCTTAAAGAAATGAATATGCGGTCTGGTGGCTGTTAATTCTCTGGAATATTTAGTACTTTCCTGCTTAGAGCTACAAGCCAAAATTTAAGACTATGAAATCAGCAAGCAAGAAACTCATCCCCCTTATCATCACAGCAGTATTAACGCTGTCAATCAATGCAAATGCTGACGATTTTGAGACCATAAAAGGAAGGGTAGTCGCTGAAGTGATGAAAACAAGTATTGAGGACAGTAATGTTGAGGCAATACTTGCGCGAATGCAAAAGGATGGCAGTTTTCAGGATATCAACTATGCTGACCTGAGCAGAACAGCAGGGTTTCCGCACCGCAGACATACCAGTGATCTGGTATATCTGGCGAAAGCATATAAAACCAAAAAGTCGAAATTTTATAAAAGCGCGAAAATAAAAGAAAGGATCACTACTTCATTGAAATACTGGGTTGACCACGATTTTTTCGGCGATAACTGGCACGACAATCAGATATCAACGCCAACCAATCTTGTTAACCTGATGCTCGTGATCGGGAATGAATTGCCAAAGGATCTCATTGACAAAGCCCAACCTATTATAGGGAGGGCCCATATGGAAGCGTCGGGTGCAAGACCGAGTGGTGACAGGATTGTAATTGCAGGAATCCTGGCCAAGAACCTTCTGTTCATTGGCGACAAAACTGGATTCGACAAGATAATCAAGATCATCGAAGGAGAAATAAAATTCAGCACAGGCAAGCGCGGCATGCAGCACGACTACAGTTTCCACCACAGGGTGGACAGAGTAAACAATACCACTTCATATGGATATGGTAAATATGCCAATGCTTTTGGCGAATGGTCGTATTATGTGGCAAACACGAAGTATGCTTTCTCGGTAGAGAAAATTAATCATTTGATAGACTACTACCTCGAAGGGATCTACAAGCAAATGGTCTACGGTATATACACCGATGTCAGCGTAAAAAACAGGAGCATTTCTCAAAAAACAAACTTTGAACCACATGATGTGGACGAAATTGAAAAGCTATTGATCAGCACTGACTATCGCAAAGACGAACTGGAAGAGATCATTAAGTTAAGAAAGGGCGAAGCAAAGCCTTCCCTCTCCTTTTGTAAATTCTATTGGCAAACAGAGCATCTCGTATTTCAGAGGCCGGATTTCTACACTACCGTAAGGATGTTTTCCACCAGAAACAGGAACATGGAAGAACCTTACAACGGACCGGGTAAAACCACACACCACAGGGCAGACGGAACAAACTATCTGATGCTGAAAGGGGATGAGTACCACAATATCTGGCCCGTATACGACTGGCAAAAAATTTCCGGTACAACGATCCTGCAAAAGCCAAAGCTTCATAGCGCCGACAGTATTCAACTGGATGGTTTGACTGACTTTGTCGGTGCTGTGACCGATGGATTATACGGTGCCGTGGCATTTGACTTTAAAAGCCCTCACGATATGCTGGAGGCTAAAAAAGCCTGGTTCTTTTTTGATGAAGAGTATGTTTGTCTGGGTACGGATATAAAATCGCGGCCTGACCTGCCAGTAGTCACAACGATTAATCAGGCATTATTGCGGAGTGAGGTAACTATCGTACAGGCAGGTGCGGCAAAGAAGCTGTCTCCCGGCAATCACGTATTAAATGAAGTTAAAGGTGTATATCAGGATAAGGTTGGATACATTTTGCCGGAGCCCGCAACTGTTAATTTATCAAATCAGGCTGAGAAGGGAAGTTGGGCTGACATTACCGATCAAAAAAATATTTCCAGAGAAATTGTCGGTATGGATGTGTTCAAGCTATGGTTTGATCATGGAAAAAGTCCCGATAGCGCTTCATATGAATACATCGTTGTGCCCAATGTGAGTGAACAGGAATTAATAGAGAGCAGTAAGGATAACCGAGGCATTGAGGTAATTTCAAACAATTCAGATCTGCAGGCGGTGAAACATACTAAACTTGGTATTGGTCAGATTGTTTTTTACAGGGCAGGGGAGGTAGCGATCTCAAGCGGTGTTAAGGTAAGAATGGACAGTCCGGGTATGGCGATGGTGAAAATGCGTGGAGATAAAGTGGAGGAGCTGACGGTTTCCGATCCTTCAAGAACATTAAGCAGGGTAACAGTGACCTTATCAGGAGCGTATGAACCGAAGGGAGATGTTATTGCCCTCTCGAATACTGATTCGGAGGGCACCTTGATGATAGTGGATTTGCCGCAAGGAGTTTTTCTGGGTAAGAGCACAACGGTTAAGTTGAATTAAAACGTCCTTCCCGAAGTTGGGAATAGTCGTGTTTTTCTGAACAGGTGGTTGCCGTTGAAGTGGCCTTTACATTTTCCTGAACTTCAAATGCAGAACCCGGCCGCTGTTGATCTCAAAACCATTTATACGTCCGCGCTCATCCCTGTTAAAAAGTAAATTTTCCATCCACGAATGGGGTGTTGAAAATTGATTCCGGGTAATGACATTTAGATCAACATCGGGATATTTGCGATGGCGAAGGATCAATTTTCCATCTTCGCTGACAATCTGGTAACGCGCTTCCAGTTCGTCACTTTCATAAGATCCGACATAGTCGGAATGATCTGCAACAGTCAGATTTGCTTTCACAAACCTGGTAAAAGTTCGTTGAGTTTGCCCTCCTGCGCAAGGAGGACAATACAGAAAGCCGTAAATTGTTTTGACACGGAGGCAATATGGAAAATGGAAGCCGGGGTAATGGGAATATCATACTCCAGATTGCTCATTCCATAACCTTTCTTGAAGATTACTTCGCCATCTTTGATTACGGCAACGGCAGCACCCGGTGAGTTGGGTTTGTCCCAGTTGGCGAACAGGCTATCTATGTCATCTGTCCTGGAATCGTCGTTGGCGTTTTCGCAGGTAGATAGAATGAGAAAGCCTGAGAGCAGAAGAATGGCGTTAAATATTTTTTTCATGATGGAGGTGTTAAAGCAATTCCTTTATATTTTTCGTGTTCATCTTTCAATGTGCTCCCGTAGTCCGACTGAATACGCTTTTTTCATATAATCCTTGAACTTTTCGGTTAGATCATGCTGGTCGTAAAGACGAAAATTGTGCACAAAGACCCTTTCACCAAATTGGTCGACCCTATGAAAACAAAGTTCGTCGGTATAATGCTGTGTCAGGACCAAATGTCCCCCCAGAAAGTCTTTACCGAGGCGATTTACTGACGCAAATCTCATTTTCGCAGCCAAGGCAATCCTGGTCTTTGCAGGATGCAGTCTAAAGTCACTGATTTGTTTGTATGTGTCAATAAAGCAGTGGAATAATTCAACAGATTTTTCAGGTTTGCCTCTGAGAAAGTTTTCCAATGTATTCTGCGCACAGGAATGCCACTGGTTTTTGTTTATGAATAGTTGTTTGCATTCCGGGCAAGTCCACATTTGTCTAACGTTCTTTCGCAAATTAAACTTCAAGCTCTCCCAACATTAATAAATCAAAGTTTGTAGTAGAATAGTTGCAAACAGGCCATTAGTTTCTACCTGCTCTCTTTTTGTTATAAGTATCTTTTTGAGATATAGCATAAAAGTATAAATTATCGTAATGGACAAATAAGTATAGAAATAAATTTTAGTCCAGTGGCATAGGGGAGATGCAAAACTTTATTGTATAGTATCGTAACAGTCACGGTTGGAAGAATTATCAAAAGTATTTTATCAGGGGTTGTAAGGCTTTTGGATTTGACAATATTCACTATGAAGAACAGATAACCCAAAGTCATTGCGATTATTGCATATCCATAAAGATTTCTAAACCCCGAATATGTCAATACTAAAAGTATAAAGGACAGCGTTAACGAAAATCCTGTAGTTTGGTGTTGTTTTTGGTTCGTCCCTTTTATCAGCATCAAAGCCAGGACAAGGCAGACGAGGTAATACACCATCCGGATTACTTTTTGATCCATTAACATAAATATTGTACGATAAATGTTGCTGCCCGTCATCATAATCAGCCAAATTCCGCTTCATTGAATTCATCTCAATTGCCCTACCGGAGTCTCCGGTCTCCGGGACTCCGGGATTGTGGATGACCGTATCTATTTACAGGGTTGACTTAACAATTATCATTCATGTGCGCCACTCTCGAAGTTCGCTCCTTTCCGTCAACTGGTTGTTGGGGTTCCTGAATTTTGATCGAATATATGGTTCTACTCCGACCTCAAACTTTTCACAGGGTTCATCATCGCCGCCCTCAGTGCCTGATAGCTCACCGTCAAAAGCGTGATTACAAGTGCGCCAATGCAGGTGACTAAGAGGATCCACATTGATATTTCAGTTCGGTAATCAAACCTCTGCAGCCATCTGCTCATAAAATACAAGGCGATCGGAATAGCAATGACGCAGGATATGATCACAAGAAGAACAAAATCCCTTGATAACATTCGCAAAAGGTTGGAGACCGAGGCGCCCATCACTTTGCGAATGCCGATCTCTTTCGTGCGTTGCTCGGCCACGAATGAGGCAAGTCCGAAAAGACCCAGACACGAAATGAAGATTGCAAGGCCGGAGAAAAGTCCTGATAGTTTACCGATGCGCTCTTCCTGACCGAATTTTCTCGCGTATTGTTCATCTACGAACTGGTAATCAAACAGCGTGGAGGGCAATACTCTTTTGAATACTGCCTCGATTTTCGGCAGTGCAACACTCGCGCTTACAGCCGGGTTTATTTTAATGTGCAACTTGCTCGATGCGTTTTTGTTAAAATAATAAAGTGTTTGCATCACAGGTTCATAAGGAGACTCCATCACTATATCTTTGACAACACCTATTATTTTCCTGGACCATTGAGGATTACCGAATTCGTCGACATCGATAAGTTCTTTTCCGACGGGATTTGCCAGGCTCATGTAATTCGCGGCTGTTTCATTGATGATGATGGCGTCAGCCAAATCCGTGCTGATATCGCTCGAAAAATCACGGCCAGCTACGAATTCCCATCCTATGGTTTTTCCAAAGTCGGGGGTGACATTGCAAATTACAAACACCGCATCAATATTTGGATCTTTTCCAGGCCACTCGTATCCACCGGTCATGTTTGTTATTGAGGTCAGGGGACCTGAGGATAGTGATAACTCGGATATCACTCCCGTATTGAGCAATTCGGTTTTTAGTACGTCGTGTTTGCCAATATATTCCGGATCGGCCATCGGCACCGTTATCAAACCATTTCTATCGTAACCAATGGGACGGTTTCGGGCAAATTCAATCTGCTGATAGACCACAAGGGTGCCAATTATCAAGATCACTGATACTGTAAATTGCACGACTACCAGAACCTGGCGGGGGAATGATGCAAATTGGCCCACATTCAAGGTGCCTTTCAAAACTTTCACGGGCTGAAAAGATGACAGATATGCCGCGGGATACAAGCCCGCCATAAATCCTGTCAGCACCAAGAAGAGGAAAGCTATCACCCAAAAGCCGAGGTTAGAGAATGGCATCGCAATGTCCTTATCAGCCAACTCATTAAACCAACCCTGTAACAACGACAACAGTACGAGAGACATAAAGAAGGCCATCATCACCACCATAAACGATTCGCCTAAAAACTGGAAGATCAGCTGGCCTTGACTGGACCCAATTGTTTTTCGCACGCCGACTTCTCTGGCCCGCTTTTCGGAGCGGGCGGTGCTTAAATTAATGAAGTTGATGCAGGCCAGCAAAAGCACGAAGATCCCTACGATGCCAAAGCCCCAGACAAAGGTAATCCGGCCTCCTGTGGGCTTTCCATTTTCGAATTCCGAATACAAATGCCAGGTGCTCATGGGGATGACCTGGACAAATGGCTTTGATGCTTCAATTACATTTAGAAAATCTTGCGGGATATTTTCATAATACAGATCTTTAATTGCTGCATTTGCCGCTTCCATGCTGGTGCCCGGCTGAAGCTGGACAAAAACATTGACCGGCCTGTTGTCCCAGTCGTTTTCGTTTCTTTTTATCCAATCGTTAGCAGTAGCCCATAAGACAAAAGGTGAGAAAAATTGAACTTCGCTAAACCGGTTGTTCTTTGGAATGTCCTCATAAATTCCCGTTACCTGTACATCCATCCGGTTATCGATCCTTAAACTTTTATTGATGGGATCGGCACCCCCGAAAATAGACTCAGCAGTTGTCTTCGAAAGCACAATGGAATTCGGATTACTCAGGCTTCCATACGAACCTTTCAGCATTTTCAAGGACAGCATTTCAAGCGCATCCCCTTCGATGAACTGCCCTTTCTTTTTGATCTTTTTATCTTCAAAAGAGAGTGTGCGGTCACCCGCCCCCCAGGCCATCAGTGCGTGTCTAAAATAATGTTGATAGTTATTTTTGAGTACCGCTCCCAGAGGATATTGCAGGTAGTATGAGCCTTCAATAGTTAACGTCTCGGGGTCGGTGCCACCACCCCAAACCTGCGCGATGTCGTCGTGATTTTTGTGATATTTATTAAACGACAATTCATCATGGATCCACAAGCCGATGAGCATTGCAACGGTAATTCCTATTGCGAGGCCTCCAATGTTAATGAGCGAGTAGGCCTGGTTTCTGGTGAGATTCCGCAGCGCGACTTTTATATAATTCTTGATCATGGCAGCTTGGATAGTTTGAAGGTACGTGGTTTATTCAACAAATATGCCATACGTGAACTGATATGAATTCCTCCTGATTGATCGTGGGCAACGGGATTCATGTTCGTATGCGGATTATTCTGTGCGAATACGGTCGTTGGTTGAATAGTTTGAAAAGTTTTAAAAGTCTGGGAAGTCTGAAAGGGTAAATCCAGGGATATGTGAGCACCGAAACTTGACGTCTCCCCTGAGTCTCTGGTCTCCAGGACTCCGAGGTTTCGGAGGAGGACTCTTATGTCATACCGACATTCTTAAATGGAATTTAGTTCTTGACAGCGTCGTCGTAAAAATAATCAGTAACGTTCGATCTCGGTAACGGTTTCCATTATAGAACTATCGTGCTTCGAAGCCGCAGCGTCCCTGAGACAGGAGACACTGCGGAGACTACCGTGTTCGAGGTGTGTTTGTCGAATAAGTAAATTCAGGCGAGCGCCGAAACTCGAGGTGTCGCCGGAGTCTTCCGGTCTCCCGACTCCGGGGTTTTGGAGACTGCAGGGTAATCCAATAATCTCAAAATCTGACGAAATCCAAATTAGAGTTTACAGTTCATCACGTGTCTTCTCGTTCCGGCTTTCTTTACGAACTTGAGACCTGCTTTCTCAAAGGTCTGTGTAAAACCCATGAACCTGTAACTGGGCGAGTGTGGCTCAACCGGATAAGCTTCCAGATATTTTGCGCCTTTCTTTCTCGCGTATATTTTGGCATTTTCAATAAGCAGGTCTATCAATCCATTATCCCTGAATTCTTTCTTTATAAAGAAGCATTACGATTGACCAGATTTTTCCAGGCTCTCATCGCCGCCAAGTCGCTGGTATGTGTCACGTGGCGCAATGGAACACCAGGCTATTGGTTCATCTTCAGCATTAGCCAGCGGTCAGATCGGCATCCCCGACGATGCACGCTGTTTGATGAATTTCTTCCGGCTCTTTGAGTTATTATTTTTCAGTTCATCCCTCGTCATTCGCCAAGCCATGCACCAACAATAACCCGGAGCACCCCTGGATTCAAAAAGTGTCTGAAAGTCCTTCCAGTTGTTTTTGTCAACGGGTTTTATTTTTATGTCCTTGTTAGTCTTCATATAGTGATAGTTCAAATGTTCTTCCCTCAGGTTAAAGTAATTCGGTTTACCAACAGGGATGTTCTTGAAGATATTGATTTTGTTTTAGGAGCAATCCT
>JBBDXJ010000036.1:48085-51463 GCA_040902445.1 Cyclobacteriaceae bacterium
GGTTTACCAACAGGGATGTTCTTGAAGATATTGATTTTGTTTTAGGAGCAATCCTGATGGGCGATTTTTCCTCTCCTTTAGGAGAGGCTGAAAAAGAGCAGGAATTAAAATGCGCATGCAGAAGGGTGAGGTAGACCGTGCGATGAGCAATGAGGGTTCGCACAAGAGTCTATTCGAGTGTCACGTGTCCTGTGTATACGAGTTCTGTATTGCGAAGAGCGCTCGCACACGCATTATGAGCATGCTACGGACACGTCTAGCCCAATCCAATAATCCTCTAATCTGACGAATCCAAATCTAAATACAGGAATACTTTTTCTCCGGATCCATGGCATGACCCCATCCAAGGATCTCTTCATTTTTAAGATTACGCTGAGTCTCAACAAAACCGGATTGGACCAGGGCGCCGGCCTGGAAGTATACTGCATCCATGTCAGAATTAGTCTCTTCCGGGAAATGTGCGAAACCTCCATCGGGTTTGCGGCACTGCAGTATCCACTCCGTTGCCTTTTTATAGGCTTCCTGGATGTGAGAATCCCTCTGATCACCTACTTGCTTTAGAATATAAAGTGCATCGAAGCAGGCGTGAACATCCCAGTCAGGCTCGCGCAAATGCCATGAGCCATCTTGCTTCTGGTCTCGCAGTACGCGTTCAACCATTACATCTGCTTTCGGTGTGGGTTCGCCTACCATGCGGAAATAATGTGCGGCGTGAAAAGTGGCGGCAACATGGTCCTGTAAATAGCCGTCGTCCTTTTGTTCACGGATAATATATTCGCGCATTTTGCTGTCGATATAGGGCGGCATTTTCTCTCCAGCAGCGCAATAGTACAACGGAAAGAAACTGGTGGTGTAAAGTGGTAGTTCTTTAAATTCACTGTCCTTAAAAAAATGCTCGATCACTGGTGTCGTATCAAACCGGGGTTTAGCACCCATGATGCGGAGGGATACCGTTGCCTGCACCGTGTTGTATAATTTCGCAAGCGGGCCGGTTTGATCCATGCTTCCCGTTGTTGGATAAAAGGCGCCGTCGGGTTTCTGGCAGGACTGGAAAAACTCAAGAGTTTTGTCGGGATAGGGAAGGGGCCATCCAAAGGTGGCACATAGGATGGTGGCGTACGCCGGTGATGCCAGGCCTGAGAGCCCGGTATCTGAATTACCTTTGTAGGCCGGATCGATTCCAGGTCGAAAAGAGCCGTCTGGATTAGCGACGCCGTGGATGAAATCCTGAATACCCTTTAGGATATCATAATTCTTACCCGCGCACGAATAAAGGCCCAGGGACATTCCGCCTGCTAACAGTGCGGTTCGGGTAACAAACTCCCGGCGATTGAGATGGATCATGGGTTGTGTTTTTTAGGAGTCATTAAAATTAGACTGTATTTTGTTGCGCACATCACCGAAGATCTTCGGTATTATTTTTTTTCATTTTCCAATGATTCGATCCGCTCTTGCTCCTCGTAAATCTTCTTCATCACCTTTGTCAGGTAGAAGAAGATGGCTAAAGCCAGAATGTTGACTTTAAAAAGTATGTTTCCAGTCTCTTCGGAAATATTAATTAGGAATGTATTTTGAAACCCAAAAGTACGTCCGAAGTTGAAGTTATTAAAACCTGTGAAGATGAACGCCCCGGTAACAAATAGGTATCCAATGCCCGCGATATGAAAATGGAGTATCTGTAAGGCTATGACCGCTCTGCCAATTTCAAGTCCTTTTACATTCTCTTTTAATAGAAGTAAGTATCCGGAATAGAGTGTCAGTCCAAAGAGGACCGTTGGAAATATATTCACAATACTTATAAGGTTGTCCAGAGGGAAAATCATGATCAGGAATGTATAGAAGCCAAATAGTCCGGCAACCAAAAAGAATGCGCCAATCAGTTTTATCTCTGTTGTCCTAAAATCGTTCATTTTATTTTAGATTTTTTATTTGTCTACTCTCCTGCGTTTGGTTCTCACCTGCGCTGTATACGCATCTTCCGGGCACTTTGTCTTCTCCCCAACATTCCACAATACAGTTTGTAAAGTATTTCCGGCGCGATCGCGCGTCTGAATGCTTTCAATGGCACCACTGATATTGGAGTACATAATGTTCGGGCAACAGCTTTCGGATCCACCTTTGCCGTTGCAGTTATGATCAGGCTCAATACGGATCTTTTCGCCCCAGCCATTGGCGAAAACATTTGACGAGGAGCCCCAGTTTCCCGTGAGACCGTGGAAGGAAGTGCCATACACTTTGAAATCCGTGACCAGGTTGTTTGTTGAAAAGCCGGAGATTGCAACGTGCAGATGGGATTTAACACCTGAATTCACGTACACGTGCAGACCTTCAACCGTTGTGTTGCTGCTATTTCGTTCGATGAAGAGCCCACTGTCGCAATTCCGGATCGTGACATTCTTCACCCAGCAATCGGAACAACCCGATATCGCGACACCGTTGTACCCTTCATTCTTTTCTCCGCAGTAATGACACCATTCATGGGCCGGAAATTCAATGGTAAGATCCTCGATGCCTATTGATTTCCCTTGAGCCCGGATCACGCCGTTTGCCCAATCATAACAATCGACACCCTGATGTCCGCATGGTTCACCCAGGCCTTTGAGTCCCTTCGGAAAATAAAGCACAGTCTTGTCGCGCCCGGCTCCCCGAAGGACATCGCCGTCGGACAACAGGATCAGCTTGTCTATGATGTGGCGCCCGGCATCGAAGGTGATGGTAGCTTTTTGTTTGCCATAAGGAATGGGAACTTTACCGCTTCGGTACCCTGCGCCTGAGTAATCATGGGCCGGCAGGGGATCGGAGCATGCCGAGTCCTGCGCACGCAACGTTGCAGTTGCTATTAGCAACGGAACGGCAATGCTGCAGGCGACGTTTCTAATGCTCATTGGTCAGTGCTTATTTATTGTTGCTCGTGCCTCATTCATGGTATTGGTTGGTGCTGTCAGCAGCGAATAATTTTATTAATCCATTCCTAATTGAATCCATGGACACAGTATCGGGTTCGGGTATTTTACCCACATAGTAACGATTCAAGTCAATGGGGTTATTTTCTCTGAATTCTCTATAGGGAGCGGTTTGTCATAAGGAAATTGAATCGTGTCTTTCCCGGTAGTATACGCTGTCAATTCCTCTTTGAACGGCTTCAATGCAGCGTGAGTGGGCATGAAATTAAGATGTGTTTTGAATGCGGTATACGCAAAAAGGATTCGGTTTTCTTCAAAGACTGGCGATCCCCATTTCAGAGTCTCCGTCGCATTCGGTGCAACTTTTTTCAGGATCGCGCGTATTTCTCGCAACTTCTTCTGAGCTTCCGGGGGTGCAGCTTTTATGTACTGGGTAACAGTTGTTGGTTTAGTCTTTGGCATTCGCGGGGATTAA
>JBBDXJ010000037.1:0-8822 GCA_040902445.1 Cyclobacteriaceae bacterium
TGGGCGGAAATTCAAAAGGAGCCTGATAAGAGGAATTTCCCTCGTCCTTTAGGAGGGTCCTTTAGGAGAGGGATGCACACAAGTAGAAATTAAGATGCGCAAGCAGATAGGGTGAGGTGAAATGCAGGCTTGCCTGACGAAGGTCGCGGAGGGATTGGCGTGGGAGCTTAGTTGGGGAATTGAATATTTAAGCTTAAATTTTAAATCGCGTTACGACTTCTATAAGATTCAGGTTTAACCAACGGTACTTATGAAACTACAAATCAAAATTTATCTGTTCCTGCTGGCATTGGCCTGCCTGGTTGTCACGGCGTGGAAACCTCATGGAACTTATGTTCCGGTCGCGAAGGAAGAAAGTGCCCTGGCAAAACCCGGCAAATATCTCTATGTCGCTGTGCCGGGTGTCAGGAATTATCTGGAATATGGCGGACATGGTATCCTGGTTTACGATATAGACGCCGGGCATAAGTTGATCAAACGGATTCCTACTCAGGGATTAAAGAAAGATGGCACCCCTTCGAATGTAAAAGGTGTCGCGGTGAGTGTGGCAACCAATTGTATTTATATCAGCACACTGGAGGCCCTGCAGTGCGTGGACCTGGCAACAGAAAAACTGTTGTGGGAAAAGTTGTATGAAGGAGGTTGTGACCGTATGGCTATGTCGCCGGATGGAAAGTTGATCTATCTTCCTTCCCTGGAAAAAGAGCACTGGAATGTTGTTGACGCCAGGAGCGGGGAAGTCATTACCAGGATCTTTTCGAATTCAGGGGCACACAATACACTCTACGGCGCCGATGGCACAAAAGTATATTTAGCAGGCTTGCGCACTCCGACACTGGGTGTTGCCGATGCAAAGACCCATACCGTTACAAAGCAGGTGGGACCCTTCAGCGCCCCGGTTCGTCCTTTTACCATTAATGGTGATCAAAGCCTGTGTTACGTTAATGTAAATGGTTTGTTGGGATTTGAGATAGGGGATATTCGGACGGGTAAAAAACTTCAAAGCATTGAAGTGCAGGGATTTTCAATGGGTCCTGTAAAACGGCATGGTTGTCCCAGTCATGGGATCGGCCTTACACCAGATGAAAAAGAAGTCTGGTTATGCGATGCGTTTAATCAGCGCATCCATATTTTTGACAATACAGTCATGCCTCCAAAACAGGGTGAAAGCATCGCTTTGCGCGATCAACCCGGATGGATCACCTTTGGCCTGGATGGAAAATATGCCTATCCCTCAACAGGCGAGGTAATTGATGTTAAAATCCGTAAGGTTGTCGCCACACTTAAGGATGAAAAAGGCACCCCGGTACAAAGCGAGAAGATGGTAGAGATCCATCTCGACGGAAAGAAAGCTCAAAAAGCCGGAGACCAGTTTGGTATAGGCCGGGCGTTGTGATTGGCTATTAGTTGCCGGTCTGACGTCATGTGGGCAACTCACATATTCCCGTATGCCCTTATGCCCCTATCCCCTTCTTCGCGCCAATAGTACCGTCAGCCATCATGCGGATGAGGTGACAGAGTTCGTTGAATGAGTTAGCTTTTCTGATAAAGGTAGAGCCCAGAGATTCTATCTGTTCGATATCTTTAGGGGAACTGTCGGTGGAATATATTATCACATTGATCGCGTCGAATTTTTTTTCTTTTCGCAGCTCCTCCAGTATGATTTTTCCATCCATGCCCGGAATATTGATGTCGAGCACGATGTGACTCGGAAAAACATCGCTGCTATTAAGTATCTCGAAAGCTTGCTTGCCACTGGTGGCGCTGCTGTAGTTGATAGAGGGATCAACAGTTTTAACTGCTTCGTAGAAAATCTCTATATCTTCGGGATCATCGTCAATGTACAGGATACTCATAATGCGGAGTTTAGCAGCAAATTTGATTCAGATTTTTGCCCGACACCGCTTCAGGCTTTCCTCCCCTCCAAATTTTGTTTGGCATGATTGTTTATCTTTCGAGATAATCCCTCCAGGCAAACTAATTCTGGCTTTTGCTTTTTCAAAGCAATGAAAAATTTGCTGCGAATAACTTTTAATTGTCTATTAATGTTAAATCGACGAAAAGGTAACTGCCATTCCAGGGATTTTTTTTCTCCCCTCAAAAAGTTTATTCCCGGAGCGGCGACTTCGATCGTGAATGCATGAATAGTCTCTCCCACATTCACTGCGGGTGTTACCAGTAATTTTGCTCTTAACAGATGTATGCCGGGATGCAGATCGGCACCTCCGGTGTAATTTGACTTTAAAATTTGCCAAAAATCCCTGTTATTGCTACAAGGATTCCATACATTAGGAGCAGAACTAATTTTAGTAATTTATTCAAAGTAGTATGAAAGATAATACCGGTATTCACAGCAAAACGAACCGAAGGTTTTTTTTGAAATCCACAGGCGCCGCTGTCATAGGTAGCACCTTGCCCTTTACCGTTGGCCTGGGCAAAACCCTCGGAGGGATTACCGCCAATACTCTCAAAGTCGGCTTGATAGGATGTGGTGGAAGGGGTACCGGAGCGGCGGCGCAAGCGCTGGCTGCCGATCCCGATGTGGTCCTTACAGCCATGGGGGATGCATTCTCTGACCACCTGGAAGCATCATACAAAGCCATTCTTGAAGAGCAGCCTGATAAGGTCAAGGTCGACAAGTCCCATAAGTTTGTGGGATTTGATGCTTATAAAAAAGTCATTGATTCTGGAGTGGATGTAGTCATCCTCACAACGCCGCCTGCATTCAGGCCTGAACATCTGATGGCGGCCGTGAATGCCGGAAAACATATTTTTTGTGAAAAGCCGGTTGCAGTAGATGCCCCCGGTGTGAGAAGAGTGCTCGAAGCAGCCAAAAAAGCAAAAGCGAAAAATCTTTCGCTGGTATCCGGATTCACGTTCCGCTACGATATGCCGAAAAGGGCATTCTTTGAGAAGATCAATAACGGGGCAGTTGGCGAGATAAAAACTGTTTCCTCAACCAGAAATGGAGGGGACCTTTGGTACAAGCCGCGCGAGGCCGGGTGGACCGACATGGAATATCAATTGCGCAACTGGTATTACCAAAACTGGCTTTCAGGGGATTACCTGGTAGAAATGATCGTGCACAGCCTGGATATGATGTCATGGGCGATGGGCGACAAAATGCCTATCAGGGCTACAGGCACAGGTGGGCGGCAGGTTCGGGTTGATCCTAAATTTGGAAACATCTACGATCATTTTGCCATCGAATACGAATATGAAAACGGGGCGAGAGGTTTTAGCTTCAGCCGTCAGCAGCCAGGTTGTTCAAGCAGAAACAGTGTTGAAATTGCGGGCACATTGGGTGATGGATTTGTGAACGCAGGTCAGGGTGGGCGCATCTCCGGAAAAACAAAGTGGGAATACCAGGGCGAAAAGAACGATCCGTATCAAACCCAGCACAATGAACTTTTTGATTCCATCCGCAAAAACAAACCGATGAATGACGGCCAGATGATGGCCAACAGCACCATGCTGGCAATCATCGGCCGGATGGTTGGTTATAGCGGACAAACCATTACGTGGGAAGAAGCGATGAATTCAAATCAGACTTTAGGTCCTACCACCGATCAGTACAGCTGGAATTTGAAGTACACTAGCCCTGAGGTTGCTATACCCGGAGTAACTAATGTATTGGGATAAGGGCGAATGACGAAGGACGAGGTACGAATTACGAATTACGAATGATGAACGATAGTTTCATTACACATTGCCGATCACGGATCATGCTTTCGGTTGTATTCAATGTCCTTTTCCTCACGGGTGTCGTTGGGGTTGCGTTTGGGCAGGCGCCGCTGGTTAAGTTCGGGAAGGAGCTCTATGCGAACAACTTCACCTCCAATGAAAAAAAGAAAGATGCGATCATTCAATGGATCGAGGTGAATACACCTGCAG
This sequence comes from Cyclobacteriaceae bacterium, assembly GCA_040902445.1. Lineage (GTDB taxonomy): Bacteria > Bacteroidota > Bacteroidia > Cytophagales > Cyclobacteriaceae > Chryseosolibacter. Next base: position 3,895 of record JBBDXJ010000037.1, read on the forward strand.
AGACATGGTCGTTGAAGAACGGCGAGCTCGTGTGTTCAGGTCGTCCCATCGGTGTGATGCGCAGTGAAAAACAATATGAAAATTTTATTTTGCATGTAGAGTGGAAACACATGGAAGCGGGAGGAAACTCTGGAATTTTTGTGTGGAGCGCCGCCAGGCCTGATGAGAATTCGCGATTACCAGATGGGGTAGAGGTTCAGATGCTGGATCTGGATTGGGTGAAACTCAATACGAAGGACGGTGTTGTACCACCCGTCGCGTATGTACACGGGGAGTTGTTTGGCGTTGGTGGTGTTGAAACCGTTCCCGATAATCCAAGGGGCGAGCGCAGCAAGTCAATTGAAAACCGCTGCAAGGGCCGCGGTGAATGGAATACCTATGACGTGGTTTGTGTGGATGGGGTTATCAAACTTTCCGTTAACGGCAAATTCGTGAATGGTATTCAAAAATCTACGCAGAAAAAAGGATACCTCTGCCTGGAATCTGAAGGTGCTGAGATCCACTTCCGCAACCTCACCGTCATGGAACTTCCTCCGGGAATCACGACACCCGAGCAGGTCGCCGATGAGATAAAGTGGTGAATGGTGAATGGTGCTGACAAGTTAACTGGTGCGGGGGATAATTTTGTGCGCAGTTTCTAGTAGAAACATTAAACAGACTTCCCGCTGCAGATTCCGGGGCGAGCGGGAAACCGGAATAAATACTTGAGTGAATTTCAAATCTTTGTGTCTTTGTGCCTGCGCACCGAAGTGCTTCGGCACACAGGTGTGGCTAAATAACATTCTAACCAAAATTAATTTTTCATGAAATACTTTTTCTTTGCTCTCATTTTTTTCTTGACTTCAGCAGAAGTCTATTCTCAAAAATCCAAAAACCTGTTTAATGGAAAGGACCTGAAGGGCTGGACCATCCACGGAACAGAGAAGTGGTATGTTGAAAACGGTGAATTGGTTTGCGAGAGCGGGCCGGACAAAGGATATGGGTATCTTACCACCGACAAGCACTATAAAAATTTTATACTCGATCTTGATTTCAAGCTCGAGGCCAACGGCAACAGCGGCGTATTTATCCGCTCTACGGTTGAGGGCACAAAAGTATCAGGATGGCAAGTAGAGGTTGCTCCTCCAGGTCATGATACAGGTGGTATTTATGAATCTTATGGACGCAATTGGTTGATCAAACCCAGCGCGGAAGACCAAAAGGTGCTGGATGCCGATGGATGGAATCACATGCGTATCGAAGCCAGGGGTGACGAGGTAACTTCCTGGTTGAATGGAAAACAGATGGTTCACATCAAAGATGCAAAGATCGGCGCCGGCGTAGGATCCATCGCCCTCCAGATCCACGATGGCGGAGGAATCAAAGTGAGGTGGAAAGATATTAAAGTGCAGGAGCTGAAATAACCACCCCCGTCCTGTGCCCTTACGGGCACGGACATCCCCTCCTTGAAAAAAGGAGGGGAAATGGAGTGCGGCACCTGCCCTTGCGGGCATGTAGTTACTCTCCTTGGGCCGTGGGAAAATCTTGAGTGTGACAGGCATTTTTCCCCTCCTTTCCAGGAGGGGTTAGTTCGCGCCAGTGAACTTGGGGTGGTGTAACCGCATATGTTTACCTATTACTTGTACTTGCAACCCCTTCTGATTTAAGGTTTGGATTGAGAGTTTACAACTTACTACTTATTACTTATTGCTTTTTTTACAAACTCAGGCACCTGATTGGATCCGTAGCTATTCTTCTTTCCCATTTCCGCTGCCCAGCGTGACAACCAGGTCACGCCCACCTTTCCATCATAGCTGTCGGGTCTGGTATATACGGGATCCTTCATGGCCTCATCTATGGAGACAAAAACATAGCCACGCTCCTTCATCATATCCGCAACGTCGGCAAAAGCATCGGCATTCAGGCGGTTTGCGTGTACCATGAGAATTTGACGTATCTCCCTGCCAAACAGATCACGCGATTGTTGTTCGGCAGCCTCCCATCTGCTTAAGGTATATGGTAAGTATGCTTCCCGGATCTGCTGCGCCAATAGCGTATCACCTTTGCGCAGGGCGCTCTCATAGGCGCCAGAAAACGTGTAATCCTGATAAGTGATCGTGTTGGGAGCAACGGTATAGTTATGCGCTCTTAGAAAAGTATCAAGTGTTCGTCTGACCTGAAGGTTGTCACCTGCCGAAAGAAACGGATGACGGTAAAATTTGTAGGGAATGCCGGCCTTTTCTGCCAGGGGCCGCGTGGTCCTTTCACCGCGCAGAATCTCCTCCTGATATTCCGCCATTGAAAGCTCATTGATATTCTTATGTGCGTAACCGTGATTGCCTAGTTCATGCCCCGCATCAAGCCATTTTTGAAGTAGTGCCACTTTCGCAGGATCTGCAACACCATTTGTTTCCAGTTTCTGCTCGTTGACCACACCGAGAATCGGCATCTCAAATTTTTTGAACGTGGCCAGCAATTTATCGGTGATATCGTGCCGCGCGGCATCATCTGCACACCGGCAAACTACCGGAAGATCATCAAAGGTGATGGAGACAAAACGTTTTACCTCTGATTGATCCTGTGCCACTGAATTGATCGAAAACACCGCCGTTGACAAAAACAGGAGTATTCTCATCATATCCGAAAGTTTAGTTTTATAACCTCACCAATATTTAAAACTTACAACTTACAACTTACAACTTACAACTTTACTACTTCCCGGATGATCCGGAAATTATCATTTCCTTCAGAATCAATTTCCATGTCTTCACCTTTATAAACAGCGTATGCCCAGCGCGCCATTTTGTTTTCAGGTTGTTTTTCCGTCCATTCCCTAAGCAACTTTTCTCCTTCATCCGTGCGGTTATTTTTTTTCAATGCCAGGGCAGTGATGAGATCCGTTACCTGGCGTCTTCTTGATTTTGGGGCGGCGATGATCTCATCGTATTTTGCTTTGGCTTTTTCCTTCTGTTTGTTATTCTCATATACCAGCGCTTCCATGTACTTCTCCACTCGAAGATCAATACTCTTATCGTAAGGTTTGCCTGCGCCAAGATTCTCCGGCCACAGCTTTGCTTTTTCGATAGAGTTCAACGCGGCCTTATGGTCTCTGTCCTTTATCTGCCGCGCTGCCTGCATCAGCCAGGCCTCGCGATACAACTGCCGGCCATCGGTAGCGCCTTCGTATGGAAGAATAGTTGTTATGTTCAGAAGATCGGTCGTTTCTTTATACCTTTTGTTAAGGAGATAGGCTTTTGCCAACAGCATATTAATTCTAAAATCGCCGGAAAAGCGTTTATGATAGTCGCTGGCTACCGTTAACGCCTCCAGGTAATTTTTTTGCTCCAGGAAATGATCCGCCAGTAATTTGCCATATCGCCACTGCTTCGGATCGCGTTGAGCTGCGCGGTTGAGATCGTCACTGTATTTTTCATTCTTAAATAATTCGGCGCGGGTGGCATAAAAAGCCGGAAAATCAGGATCGCCGCACTGAGAAAAAAGTTCTTTTGCGCGATCAGTATTCTGTCGGCTCCAGTGAATGAGTCCGAGGTAATATTTCGGTTTCCAGTTTTGTGTCTGAGGGATTGTCCATTCCAGCGCTTCCGCCGTGCTTTCGCGGAAAGGAAAGACCAGAGCCGGTGACAATTGATTTGCCTTTTCAATAAACTCTTTACCGCTGCCACTTTTCAGTTTATCGCTGAGAAAGGCGATGCGATAAAATACAAGGGGATTTTCTGGTGCAAGGGATAAGACCTCCATACTTTCTGTTAGCTGACCTAATGAAGAATACCAGTCTGCCAGTTCAAGATAGGTCTCATGCGGCATTTCATTTTGAATACGGGAAACAAATTGTTTCTTGTTTGCTTCGGAATTTTGCCAGCGATATTGTTCAAAACGGATGAAATGATTCAGGGGCGTGAGATTTTCCAATTTCTTAAGAGCGGATTCAGCGTCATTTTTTTGTTTTTCTATTCTGCTGATCAGCGCGATGATCTGGTAGGCGGGGGCGTTTCCGGCATTTACCTCGAGACTTTTTTCCGCGTAATGTCGGGCTTTAGAATAATCTTTTTCCCGAAAATATATTTTGCTTAGTTCGGTATAAGATGCGCCCCTGAAGGCGTAGGATAAAGAGGCGATATCAAACCCGTCTTTTGCGTCTGTGTTTTTTCCAAGTTGATTATTGGCCAGGCCGTAATAGAAATTTCCAGCCGGGTCATACGAGTCGATGCTGAGTGCATGAATGGAATATTGAAGAGATTTATCATAATCCATATTCCGGTACGCGATCATTGCCAGATCGGAGATGGCGGGCAGGTAATTGGGATCTTTGTCGAGGGCAGCCTTAAGTTTTTCTTCCGCCCCCGAATAGTATCGCTGCTGGATATATTCTCTTCCCATTGTGTATAATCCAAAAACAGAATTCCAGTCGAAGTTTTCAGGAGATTTAACGGGCCGATTCATCAATCCTTCTTTGGGATCTGTCTTGTATTTCATTTTCGTCTCGCCGAGGATGACTGTAAGGTTATCGGCATTTCCACTGAAGGCCAGCGAATCCGAAAAAAGTTTCAGCGTTTTGAGATTTACATTTTTTGAATACAAAAGCTTTTCACCCTCGTAAACTTTGAGTTCTTCCGCCATATCCTGCAAAGGGATAAAATCCAGCTTTAGGGAGTTTTTGGTTACGCGGAGGTTCAGAGCGCCGTAGGGGTTGGCTTTTACAAAACCTTTGGTGCCTTTGATCGGAAACCAGTATTCCGTCCATTCATCGGATGTGTAAGGAGCAAAACCCAGCTGTTTAAAAGGTGTTTCGTTGCTTTCATCAGCAGCCTGGTTGAAGAGGCGCCCCGATTGGACTTCAACATATTGTCCGTCGGTGTCACTTAACAATTTTTCCCATATCATGCCTTGTTGGGAAAGACCCCAGATCCAGATCTTCTTTCCCGGTTTTT
>JBBDXJ010000038.1:0-8819 GCA_040902445.1 Cyclobacteriaceae bacterium
AAGGGGTACAGAAGAGCCATACAGATCACTACTGCAATAATTCTTTTCATTCTGCTTGAAAAAAGTAAGCATCTTTTAATTTAACCAGTTCGGACCTGTCACCACGGACTTTTACTCTGCCGTCTTCTATCCAGATAAAATGGTCAGCCAGCGCAACGGTCTCGTCCCAATCATGGGTGACTATAATAGTCGTTCTGTTTTCTTTCTTTTGAATGTCAAGCAAATGATGATAAATACCTTGTTTGGTTCTGTTATCCAAAGAAGCAAACGGCTCATCCATTAGAAGAGTCGGTGGTCTAAGCAGCAAAGCACGGCAAAGTCCGGCACGTTGCTGCTCGCCACCGGATAATTCGTGCGGGTATTTTTTTAGGTAGGCTACCGGAAGCTGAACCATTTCTATCAATTCATTTACGCGACCCTTAACTTGCTCTTTTGATTTTCTACTGATCCTTCCTAAGATACCTATATTGTCAGCAATTGTCATATGGGGGAAAAGCCCGATATGTTGCACAACATAACCCATCTGAAGTCTTAAGCTATGGATGTTAGGGTAATCAATAGACCTTCCCTGTAGCCTGACTTCCCCTTCACGCGGTCTAATCATGCCGTTAATGATTTGCAATAGTGTAGATTTACCGCTTCCACTTTTACCAAGTATCGCCGTAATCGTGGATTCTTCAACTGAAACATCAATTCCATTCAAAACATCGTGCAAAGGAGTATATCCATATGAAACATTTAGAATATCAATTGCTTTAACACCCATTAATTATAGCGATTTAACTTACTTTCAGTAAAGTAAACAATTGATCCGCTCCTAATCAATTCTGATATTGAAAGGTGAGTTTGCTATTTTGGGACAATGTCAATCACAAGACCATTGACATATCCATATTTTTTGCCAAAATTCCATTAAAGTTCATATCTTTTAAACATGCCTTTTTAAATCATAAAATGCATAACACCTTGCCCGATAGCTAAAATAAGGCTTATCTTTGCCCTTGTACTATGACTGCCAAGCAGCCGATTCTTCTTTTATTATTATTCGGGATTATTATTTTCCCCTGGCAGATTTTTGACTTTTGTGTAACCCATCCATTGGGTCATAATCATGGACATCACGATGGCCCGAGTCCCTGCGAGATACGAAAGCAATTCAAGGGCACTGCATACTGGCCTCCGATGGATTGTTTTAAAATTTCAACAGATGCTGATGACTTCCAGCAACCTGAAAAAGTAAAGCCGACTGTATCGGGCTTTGCGGTGATTGCAATATTTTTTGAGGTCATTCAAGTTACCGCGCAGAAACAGACCTTCACACTACTGCTGGATATAGGATGCAATTCTGATCCACCGCTGCGTGTTAATGCGCTTCGCGGTCCCCCTCTGGTTTAATTCTATTCTGTTGAGATCAGCCTGTCTTTTCCATACATGACAGGCAATAATCTTTTTAGGGTCTCAGATTCCATTTTATTACATCGATAAATAAATTATTTGCCATTATCACGGGCTTCGTATGCTTCGCGGTCGTCGCAAGTAATGACTTTATATAAATCAGAAGAACAATGTTAGAATTAGCATTCAAAAATAAATACCTGATTATCGTAGGCGCGTTATTGATAGCGGTAATCAGCATCGTAGCCATTCAAAGGCTACCGGTAGATATTCTGCCGAACTATAAATCATCTGCGGTGCAGGTGCTTACGCTCTATCCTGGGATGCCAGCTGAAGTGATGGAGAAAGATATTACCAGTCGTCTCGAACGTTGGACAGGACAAGCGAACGGTATAGAAAGGCAGGAAAGTAAAAGTATGATTGGTGTAAGTATCGTGAAGGATTTTTTCACAGAAGATATCGATCCTAACACTGCCCTTTCTCAGGTGACATCTTTAGCGATGTCCGATCTGTATTACCTGCCACCGGGTACGGTGCTGCCCATGGTGATGCCTTTTGATCCCACTGCCTCTATTCCGCTTTCACTATTGGCAGTAAGTAGCGATAGTTTGTCAGAAAAAGAACTATACGACATCGCATATTTTCAATTGCGAAATCTGTTGGGCTCAGTGAAGGGTGTAATTGCCCCCGCGGTATATGGAGGCAAGCTAAGAAGGATTTACATGTATGTATATCCAGATAAGTTGCAAGCATACAATCTTTCGCAAACAGATGTTATTGATGCTGTTCAAAAAAATAATGTGATGATCCCAACTGGGGATGTCAACATCGGGAACCTGAATTACAGTGTCAACGCGAATGGCATGCTGCCCGAGGTGGATGACTTCAACGATATCGTAATAAGAATGAGCAAGGATGGCTCACCAGTTTTCCTGAAAGACATTGGCTACGCGCAGGATGCCAGCGCGATTCAAACCAACATGGTGCACATCAATGGCAAGCGTCAGGTTTACATACCTATCTATAAACGAACTGGTGCAAACACCATTGCAGCGGTAGAGGGTATAAAAGGAAAATTGGCTGAACTCAAAGAGCGTTTGCCAAAGTCCGTGAATCTAAATGTGGTGCTCGATCAATCAACGTATGTAAGACATTCCATCAACGGTTTGATGAAAGAGGGTATCATTGGTTTGATACTGGTATCACTGGCTTTGCTGTTGTTCCTTGGAAATTTCCGGGCAACTTTTATTGTCGCATTGAGCATACCGCTTTCAGTGATGTTCGCCTTCATCGGATTGTACTTTACCGGTGACACGATCAACAGCATGACTTTGGGAGGAATCGCTTTGGCCATAGGATTACTCGTGGATGATAGCATAGTGGTGCTGGAAAATATCGACAAGCATTTGGCGTTGGGCAAAACTTCTGCTCAGGCGGCTTATGACGGAGCGAAAGAAGTGGCTATGCCAGTACTGGTTACCACTCTCACAATTATTATTGTTTTCTTTCCCATTGTTTTCCTTACCGGTATTTCCAAATACCTGTTTTCACCTCTAGCCATTGTGGTTTCATTGGCCATGATCGGCTCGCGCGTCATTTCCATGACACTTGTTCCTATTATGGCAGCCGCTATGTTCAAGGGCCATGCAAGTGGTGCTCCAAAGCGCGGACTACTGCGTGCCTTTGATAATGGTGTAACCCGGGTCACAAGGCGTTATGTACAGAGCATGGACAAAGTGCTTCGTTACAGGCGGTGGGTCTTGGGTTCTGTTTCCGTATTGTTTGTTATTTCCCTCTGGGGTTTTGGAAAGATCGGGACCGAGTTGTTTCCTCAAATGGATGTTGGTCAGATTTCTGTTGATGTAAGGATGGAGAGCGGAACGAGGATCGAAAAAACAGAAGAGTCAATTACAAAGATTGAGAAATTCATTGAAAAGAAGATCGGTGATGACCTGAACATCATCATATCGAACATGGGCGTTTTAAATGATTGGCCCGCAGCATACACCACCAATTCCGGTACGCAGGATGCTACAATAGCCATCCAGTTGAAAGAAGGCCATGCAATTCCAACCTCCAAGTATGTTCAACAACTTCGGAAGGAATTGAAAGAACAATTTCCCGGTGTGCAGTTCATATTCAACACAGGTGGCATTGTTACAGCTGCGTTGAATTTTGGTTTGCCTTCGCCTATTGACGTTCAGATTATCGGAAATGACCTGCATTTGTCGCACAAGATAGCGGTTAAGGTTCGCGATATGATACAAAACGTTGAGGGAACAGAAGATGTACGCATCCACCAGCGATACGATCATCCGGAAATCAACGTTAAAATTGACCGTATTAAAGCTGCACAATTGGGCATCCATGCTGAAGATGTTGTAAAGAATACAGTATCAGCCCTAAACTCTTCCGTAAATTTTAAACCTTCATTCTGGATCGATGAGCGAAACGGAAACCATTACTTTGTTGGTGTTACGTATCCCGAAGTTGAATTGGATAATCCGCAGGCGGTTGAGAATATTGCTTTAACCGGTATAGGTTCACAAAAGGTAACATTGTTAAAGAACATTGCAAAAACGTCTTTGACTTCAGCACCCATTGAGATAAACCATATTGACATTCAGCGCGTCACCGATGTATATGCCAATGTAGAAGGAAGGGACATAGGATCTGTTGCGAAAGAAATCGAAAGTAGGCTGGAAGCGTTACAGGAAGACTTGCCCGAAGGTTATACCATCAACATCCGCGGCGAAGTTCAGAGCATGTCCGATAGTTTCAGCAATCTGGGTCTTGGACTTGTATTGGCCATTCTGCTCGTCTACCTCGTGATTGTGCCTTTATTGCGCTCCTTCAAACTTCCCCTTATTATCATCACGGTTATACCATTAGGATTGATCGGCGTAACGGCCATGCTATTGGCCACTAACACCTACTTGAACATTCAATCGATGATGGGAATTATCATGATGGTTGGTATTACCGTGGCCTACAGCAACCTCTTGGTTGATAAAATGAACAATCTCTTAAAAGAAGGTGGATCACTCGATGACGCGATCAGGAAAGGAGTTGAAAACCGGTTCCGTCCGATCGTGATGACTGCCATTGTTGCTATTATGGCTTTGCTCCCAATGGCCTTGGGATATGAAACGGGTGGAGAAGCGAATGTGCCATTAGCTCGCGCCATTATTGGCGGGGTATTGGCCGCGACATTCCTTTCACTGTTCGTAGTTCCTGTGCTATTCTATTTATTCAACAAAAAATCTTACATAAAATGAAATTCAATCAAACCTATAGATTCTTACTGGTATCGGTGTTGATACTGTTATCCTGCGAAAACGAAAAGAAAGATGAAAAACAGGAAACAAGAAATGCTCCGGTAGTCTTAGTGGCATATCCTGAACAGCATGTTTTCGATGCAGCATTACAAATTACAGGAACAGCAAGGCCCAATCAGATGGTAACCCTTTATGCGATGACCAACGGTTATCTTAAACAATTACGGGCCGATATTGGCGACTTTGTAAAAGAAGGTGACGTGCTGGCGTCATTGGAAAACCCGGAGCTATTGCGTGAAAAAGAATCGCTGGAAGCGGAACTGAAAGCCAAGCAGTCCATCGCTGAGCGTCTCAATGGAATTTATAAAAAGACTCCACAGCTTACTTCGTTGGCCGATGTTGAAAAAGCGCAGGCTGAGTTTGAATCTGCATCAGCACATTGGGAAGCCCTTCACATGCAGATAGCGTATCTACAGGTAAAAGCTCCCTTTGCCGGTGTGATTTCCAACCGCTTTGTTGATAAAGGGGCTGTTATTCAAAGCGGCCTGAACAACTCCAATGCGATGCCATTGTTTGAAATCCAGGATTTACAACCGCTCCGTTTGGTTATTGATGTTCCTGAGACAGATGCTGTATTGATGGATAAAGGCACCCTAGCATCCGTCAGCTTTCCTGAATTGCCACATCCTCCATTCCAGGCAACAATTTCCCGAATTGCCTATGGATTAGACGCGACTACAAGAACGATGAAAGTAGAAGTTGATTTGCCCAATAAAGACTTAAAGATCCGCCCGGGTATGTATGCAAAGGTTGAAATGCAGCGCAGTGGGCACAAAGATGTACTTTCTGTGGTTAACGAAGCGATCGGAAATGTTAAAGGGCAAACCTTCGTGTATGTGGTCGAAGGTAGCATTGCACGTAAAGTAGAAGTAAAAACAGGCGTACGTGATGCAAACTATACTGAGTTGTTAGAAGCAGCAATCCAGCCAACGGATTCCATAGTGGTGAAAGGAAAAGAGTTCTGCAGCGATGGAGCTGTTGTTCGGGCTAAATTATTTACAACCAAAGTAGGATACACCGATGAAAAGAAATAGTTTAAATATAATAACCTGCATGTTCTTGTCGATGGTGGTATTCACAACGAATGCGCAAAAGCCTGTGGCTATAGACCTCGAAACTGTTCTGAGGTTAGGTGGAGCCAATAATCTCACGATTAAAGAATACAAACAACGACAGGAACTGGCAATAGCTAATATTACACAAGCTAAGGAATGGTGGCTTCCTGATGTCTATGCAGGGATTCAAGCCCACCAGTTGTCGGGCGCTGTAATGAATGGAAATGGCAATTTCTTTCTTGACGTAAGCCGTGAAAATTTATGGATGGGGCTAGGATTAAATGCCACCTGGGATTTTGCCAATGGTATTTATGAAGTAAAAGCCGAACGATTAGACGCCCGGGCTGCTGAATTTCAAACACAAGCGAAACGCAATGATTCACTGCTGGAAATAATTGAATCATATTTCGATTTTCTTTCTGCCCAACTCTCCACTGAAGCTTATCGGCAGTTAGCCTCACAAGCTGACACCATTTCCCGGCAGATAGAAATTCAGGTACAGGCCGGCTTACGGTATCAATCCGAGCTGCTTTTGTCGAAGAGTAATCTTAATCATCTGAAAGTGGAAATGCTGAATGCCATGGCAGGATATTACAGTCAGTCGGCAAAATTGGTTAACCTTTTAAATCTAGATCCCGCGATAAAATTGGTAAGTATCGATTCCATCATGAGTCCGCTTACTCTAATAAGCGAACCTGAAGAAGACATACGTTTTGATTACACATACAGCAAGCGCCCGGATATTCAGGAAATGCATTTTAGAAGTAAAGCTTTGGAAATGGAACGCAATGCTACAACTAAAGGCTTGTTATTCCCTGAGCTTAGTGTTGGAACGTATGGTTCCTACTTTGGCAGATTGAACGGACAGGTTACACCGATGGTACCTGCGGAATATCCTGAGACAAAAAAACTTTACCCAACAAATGAAGTAAACGTCTCTCTGATGTGGCGAATTCCTCTGGGAAGAGTATTCTATGCTGGTGACCTTAAGAAGTACGATGCACAGCTTCGCATTCAACAAGTTCAAACCGAACAGGTCAAAGCACAGGTGAATAATGAAATTATCAATTCACTGGAACAGTTAAAGGTAGCAAAAGTACAAATGGAATTAGCTTTGGAAGGAAGCAACCTTGCTGAAGAAGCATTGAGCCAGAGTATCCAACGCCAGTTATTGGGAACAGTAAGGCCATTTGAAATACTGCAGGCACAGGAGGTCTTCATAAAATCCCGGCTGAATTATCTGAATGCAATGGCAACATATAATAAGCAACAGTATAGATTGTTTGTTGGACTGGGAAATAACCTTTAAAGAGATCTGCTAATAATCAATGGAAATGTCAACCAAAAGACATTTACCGTTTTCTGACAGGAATTAACGTCATGATTAAAATGTTCAGTGAGGAACAGTTGTTATAATAAGTGAAACATATTAAGAATGAAAACATTTGATGCCATTATTATAGGCTCTGGCCAGGGCGGAACACCCCTTGCCAAAAAATTAGCAGAGTCAGGGTATAAGACCGCTTTAATTGAAAGAAGGTGGGTTGGGGGCACGTGTGTGAATGACGGATGCACGCCCACCAAGGCAATGGTAGCTTCCGCAAAAATGGCGTTTACGATAAGCAACAGTGATGCTCTGGGAATACACGTACAACGGCTTACCGTAGATATTTCAAAAATCATATCACGACAGCAAGATATGGTTACCTCATTCAGAGATGGTAGCGAGAAAAAGTTAACGTCAACTGATAAGCTTGATTTGATTTATGGAGAAGCTTCCTTTATCGACCGGAAAAAACTTTTGATAAAGAAAAATACCGGAGGTTCTGAAGAAATTACGTCAGACCTTATTTTTATTGATACCGGAACAATTCCGTCAGTACCGCGGATCGACGGTATTGAAGCCGTACCTTATTTGACCTCCACCTCTATCTTACAGTTACGAGAATTGCCCGAGCATTTACTCATCATCGGTGGCGGGTATGTCGGGATGGAATTCGCACAAATGTACAGAAGATTCGGTAGCAAGGTAACTATGATCGTACGCTCTAACAGGCTATCAGCAAAGGAAGACGAGGATATCTCCCTTGAGATTCACAAGCTCTTCCGCGAGGAAGATATCGATATCAGACTAAATGCCGAAACCCTTAAGATCAATAAAAACTCCGATAACATAAATGTTGTCGTAAAAGTCGATAATAAAAATGAAACGATATCATGCTCCCATATTCTTATTGCCACTGGCCGCAAACCGGCTACGGAAACATTAAATCTTCCAGCTACAGCAGTCAGCACCAATGATAAAGGATTTATAAAGGTTGACAAGAAGCTTCAGACCGATGTTAACGGAATTTATGCATTGGGTGACGTGAACGGCGGTCCGGCCTTTACCCACATCTCATACCACGATCACCTTATTATCTTCAATAACTTGGTCCATGGTAAAAATGAAACAACTGACGGGCGACTAGTACCCTACTGTATGTATATAGATCCTCAGTTGGGGCGAGTTGGCATAACCGAGGGCGAAGCTAAAGCAAGAGGTTTGAATTTTCAGATTGCCAAACTACCTATGTCCCATGTCGCCCGGGCCATTGAAACGGGTGACACGCGAGGTCTGATGAAAGTCGTTGTTGACAAAGGGAGTAAAAGAATTCTTGGAGCAGCAATCCTCGGGGCCGAAGGTGGAGAGATCATGTCCATCATTGAAGTGGCAATGATGGGAGACCTTACATACGATAAAATAAGAGACGCGATTTTTGCTCATCCTACCTATGCGGAGTCATTGAATAATCTCTTTGCCGCGGTAGGGGTTTAGAGATTGCTTCGCCTGACGTAGCGCGTGAAGAAAAGTGTGGCGGAGCAAAGGACGGGCGTTAGTCATGCGCGCCCTATTGTCAACTGTATGATTGTTAACTGCTGAATTGGGCGAAACTTTGAACAATGGAGCAGCGCATTAGAGATTAATCATTGGATATTAGCTCTACTTTGTCACAACAATTCTACTGAAAATCAATGAGATAGAAAAGCT
>JBBDXJ010000039.1:0-8817 GCA_040902445.1 Cyclobacteriaceae bacterium
ACTTACTATGAAATGAGCAAGAGCTACCGAAGGTTTAGTGCAACAAAAGCTATAAGTCATTGCCGGGTTTAATGTTACGGAAAGCATTATCTTTCAAATCACGTTTGGTCAAGTGGGACAGATTCGTCAGGTCACGCTAAACATTCCCTTCGGTCATTTTTTAGCGCTCCTAGACCGGCAACGCCTCATAGCCAAATGTTGTGTGGCATAAGTCGCTTATTAAGAGTCAATAGAATTCGTTAAATTTGGGTAAACCGACCGGACATGGGAACAATTGAGCTAAGGTCAAATCTTCACAAGATCGTGGACAAAATTGATAACGAGCAGCTATTACATGCTATTTATGACTTCCTGAAGGAAAGAATGAATTCCGAAGAGGGACAAATATGGAAAAGCCTGACTGAGGAACAAAAGAAGGAAGTTTACTTATCATATCAGGAGTCTGAGAACGACGACAACCTGACGAATTGGGAGGATGTCAAGAAGAAACCGTAATGACCGTCGTCCTCACGCGCAGAGCCGAAAAGAATTACGATGCCATCAAAGAATACATAAGAAAAGAATGGGGAGAAAAGACGGCGGAAGAATTCACCCTGAAGACTGACGAGTTCTTCAACCTGCTCAAAGCGTACCCTGCAATGGGACAAATTGAAAAAGACGAAATAAGGGGTTTTCAATTGACCCCACATACAAGAATCCTCTACAGGACAAAGGGCGAAAGGATAATCATTTTGGCATTGTTCGACGTAAGACAAGATCCGAAAAATAAATTCAGGTAGCAACCTCCGCCCCACAACATTCTGTATACTGCATGGCCTAGCCTGAAGTGCATTGAATCTCATCTCGATGAATTACTCTCTGTTTAGCGGGACAGTGGCATGCTCTAAACCGGGCCACGCACTATACAGTTACCGTTGTGGTGCATACCGGAACAACCTATGAAGAATAAGGACTATTTTGTATTTTTGATTCATGAATATAAAGAATAGACTGAGGAACAACCTCATAAGAAAGATTCAGCAGCTATCTACCGATAAACTGACTGAAATAACTAATCTATTAAGTAGAATTGAAAATCAATTCAAGTCAAAGGACAAGACCTTAAAATTAGCGGGGACATGGAAGGACTTGGATAAAGAGATACTCCTCGACCTGACGGAAAAATTGCATGACAATAGGGCTAAAGACCGCCAAATTAATTGACCTGTGACAGAAGCCCTTGTTGACACTGACATCCTATCGTTCTATTTTAAGGGTGACTCAAAAGTAGTTGAGCGATTTGGTCAATACCTAAAGGAATTTGACCTGATTAATATTTCAATAATTACCTACTACGAAATTCTTGGCGGACTTAAATTTAAGAGGGCGGAAAAACAGATTGGAGATTTTGAAGATTTTATAACCAACAACAACATAATTCATATATCGGAAGATTCCGCTAAAATATCTGGGGACATATATGCAAGCCTCAGACAACGAGGAATTACCATAGGGACTTCTGACATTTTAATAGCCGGAATCGCAATGGAGAATGGATTGACGTTAGTAACAAATAATGAAAAGCACTACGAACCAATTCAAGGACTCGCCATTGAAAATTGGAGAAGGTAAGGTACGCACCACAACAATAGCTTTATACAATTGCGGGGTGAAGTGTCAGCTATAAGGTTTTATCTTCGTTCATGCGTTTGGCCTCGCGGGACATTGAACAATTTCAAACACCCGCAACTGTATAAAGCCAAACGTTGCCGGCAAGCCACACCCGGACCTCACCGACAGTACTATTGCGACACGGCAAGAAACTACTGCAAAATGAAGTTGTACTTTAGGACAACTATCCGTATCTTTGAACAGTGAATAAAGGCCCCCGGCAATAGGACCATCATTTTTTATAAGGACTATTTTGAAGACTTCTTTATCAAGCAGCGGGTCAAGGTAAGAGATAAAATTATCTGGACCTTTGATTTGATAGGAGAACTTCAAAAAGTACCAGAGACGTACCTCAAACACATTGAAAACACAGAAGGACTGTTTGAAATCCGGGTACAACAAGGCAACGATATTTTTCGAATATTCTGCTTTTTTGATCAGGGACAATTAATCGTCCTTGCGAATGGATTTCAAAAGAAAACGCAAAAAACACCCAAAAAAGAACTTAAGAAAGCGCTTAAGATAAAAGAGGAGTATGAAAACGAAAAAAAGCAACGTAGTAACACTTGATCAATTCAAGGAGAAGCACTATGGAAAACGTGGGACTTCAAGGCGTGAAAAACTTGAAGCAGGTTACGACAATTTTAAGATCGGTGCAATGATTCAAGAAGCCAGACTGGAAAAGGGCTTAACGCAGGACGAACTCGCTAAGAGAGTGGGCACGACAAAATCGTATATTTCAAAAATTGAAAACAACATAAAAGAGGCTCGTATCTCGACTCTTCAAAAGATCATCGAACTTGGGTTGGGCGGACACTTAGAGCTATCTATTAAGCTCTGACCAGACGGTGTGGCCAACCGGCAACATTCTGTATACTGCATGGCCTATTGCGCAGGATATCGAATTTGATCTCATTGAATTACTCTCGCCGCCGGGGACAGCGACGCGCCTTGGACCCGGCCACGCACTATACAGTTAACCTTGCCGGTAATGCCGTCCAAAATACCCCTCGACAATGTTGTCCAGTTGGACTACTTTCCCTATCTTTGCACCGGTGGACAAAAAAAGAGACCTTCTATTCTATCAGGGTTATTTTAATGAATTCTACTTTGAACAGACGACCAAGGTTCAAAAAAAAATCCTTTGGACGTTAAGAGTGATTGAAGATCTGGAAAGGATTCCTGAGATCTATTTTAAACACTTGGCAGGGACAGACGGACTGTATGAAATTAGAGTTCAAAGCGGTAGCAATATCTTTAGAATATTCTGCTTTTTCGATGACAACAACCTCGTTGTAATCGGGCATGGATTTCAAAAGAAAACACAAAAGACCCCTGAAAGAGAAATTGAAAGAGCAGAAAAAATTAAACGGGATTATTATGAAGAAAAAAAGCTTAACAAGTCTAAGTGAATTTATCGACAAAGAGGTTGGCAAAAAGGGGACAAAAAAACGCGACAAATTTGAAGCTGACTATGAAGCTTTCAAACTCGGCGTAATAATCCAACAAGCAAGACGGGAAAAAGGACTGACTCAAGAACAAGTAGCTGAATTATCGGGGACAAATAAATCGTACATTTCAAAACTTGAGAAAGATCTAAAAGATGTTCGTTTTTCGACACTCCAAAGAATAATAACTGAAGGCCTTGGTGGACACCTTGAGATTTCCATAACGTTTGAGAAATAAAGCGAAATGGATGGCGCAACCGGCAATAAATAAGGCTTCGCGTGGCCCGAAGGGCCCAGCGTCAAGCCCGTGTTGCACAGTACCTTCGGTGGCGGTGAGTAAGTTTTTAGTATGGGGATTGATAGGGAGGAGATGCTTTCAAAAGATCGCGGATGTCGATCCTGATCACCTGCCGGGAGTGTTTGATTACTTTTTCCTGGGAAGAGATTCCTGTTTTTCTATCATTTCAAATTGAATTTACATTCTTTTTTGTGCCACGGGCAAAGCAGTGGCTATGCCTTATTCTTTTTAAGAATGGCTTTCCAAAACGTTTTCCTTCAATGACGTGATGAACGCAACATCAGGTGGCCCGCGCCTGTCGAAAGAAAGCAAGGTGATCATGGTTTGCTGTTTGCAAACCGGACAACAATCAGGGTTAA
Source organism: Cyclobacteriaceae bacterium (assembly GCA_040902445.1). Lineage (GTDB taxonomy): Bacteria > Bacteroidota > Bacteroidia > Cytophagales > Cyclobacteriaceae > Chryseosolibacter. The sequence continues at coordinate 3,756 of JBBDXJ010000039.1, forward strand.
ACCCCAGCGCGGTGGAGATCTGTTTCCAGTTTTTCTTTTCCGGAATCATGTACAGGCTGTTGAGTTGCTGATGGATAAGGGGCAAAGTTTTCTGTTTGCGAGTACTGCTGAGAATACCATAATGTCGGATGCGCATGAAACCTTTTGGAAGAATGTGCAGCGAGAATCTGCGAATAAATTCCCTGGCATCCAGGGTCATGATTTTCTTTTTGCTGTCATCGCCATAATCCTTGTAATGAAAGGTGACGGCCTTTTCAGTGATGTTTAGCAATCGATGATTGGAGATGGCGATCTTATGGGTGTACCGACCCAGATATTCGATCACCTGCTTAGGGCTGCCGGCAAGCCCTTTTGACGAAAATGGATTAGTAAATAAAAATTCGTAAATTTGTTGTATGTACAAAGTCAAGAACTATATCAATATTGACAAGGAAATATTAGGAGGAAACCCTGTTTTCAAAGGGACAAGGGTGCCGATTGAGACTCTATTCCTACATCTGGAAAAAGGCATTCCATTGGACGAATTTTTACAAGATTTTCCCACGGTGACAAAAGATCAAGCAATAGCAGTAATTGAGATCGCCAGCAAAATCTTAACGTCCAAGAACATTGAAGAAATTTATGAGACTACTGCTTGACGAAAATCTTCCCAAACGATTAAAGCACGACTTAAGCGAACACGAAATTTACACAGCAAGCGAAAAGGGCTGGACAGGCATTTCTAACGGAAAGTTGCTTGAGCTTTTAATGGAAAATGATTTTGACGCCCTATTGACCTTTGATAAGAACCTGCAATACCAACAAAACTTTAACAAATATACAATTGCCGTATTAGTATTAAATACAAGTGATAACAGTTATATGACGTTAAAGGCTTTAGTTCCGAAAATAAAAGGCGTATTAGGACGAACTTTGAAACCCGGTCCCAATGAAGTGAAAGGTTAAAGGGCCAGCTGGCAATAATGCATATAATCAATGGCGGGGTTATGTGTAGGTTTAAAAACCTATCTTCGTTCGGCGCTCATAATGGTGGACAGATTCGGCTTCAAACGACCCACCCCAGATTATATGCTCAACGTTGTGCGCCATTGGCTTTTGGACAGATGAGTTGCTGGGTGCAGTTTAAATTTGAAGATTAGTTTTTTAAAATAACATTTTGTTACGTGACAGACTACTGAAACTTGACAAAAAGATTCAAACTAAAAAAACAAATTAAAAATGAAAACAATGAGATCTCTGTTCACCCTAATTGTATTTGGACTAATGCTGACCGCATGTTCGAGTAAACACTCAGATTCCAACCAAGAGAGAACTTCCAAAGAGTCAACTAAAGAGACATTTTCCATTAACTCATTGGTAGAAGAGTTAAAGCAAACTCCAGATTCAATTATCGCTCAATTAAATAAGCAACATCACAGTTTGAAAGTGCTGGAAAGACGCACTGTGCCTGGACCATTTACACCTCCAAAAATGAAGTTTTACTCAGAACATGCTGTGCCATTGGATAAGCTGCCGACAATTAATCCTGGGCCTGGAGAATACGTTCATGTTATGGAGGGGCAGCGAAATGGTTATAACAATCTAACTATTGGTATCACCGAGACTTTTCCTGGAGGAGCTCCTCCCATGCATTCCCATGAAGGTGAGGAGTCACATGTATTACTTGAGGGAGATATTGTCTATGCTCTTGGAGATACTCTATTTACAATAAAAGGTCCCTACGTTGTTAATATTCCGGCAGGAGTTCCTCATGCATTTAAAAATATCGGAAATAAGACAGCTAACCTTGTTGTTATATTCCCCACTAACATATGGAAATACGATGTATTAGATTTTTTCCCTTTCGAAGGCAAGGAGTTTCCTTCTGACAAATTTGACAAATTCAAAAAACAATAATCTTCAGATGTAATTCATACTAACTTTTTTCTCACTTGACAACGTGCCACATATTGCATCGCGACACCAAAGCAGGCAAAAGAGCCAATTTTTTGCCTGCGCACCTAATGAACCATTTCTGGTTTTAATATCATCTAATCAAGCCATAGCTCAAACCGATCAAGATTTAGATTGATTTGATAATCCCTGCGCATTTGGCGACAGTTCGAGAAACACTGAACCCTTGCCGACAAAGATTTTGGTGGGAATCAACGATTCGGCTATTTACCATCGGGACAGGGACGGCCGGACAGCCGGGTGGAAAAAACTCCGATGCCTAATACTGTGCATAAGTCATGGCGGGTTTCGTGTAAATTTGGTAGTTTAGTTTTCAATAGACGTTTCATCAAATGGGGACAGTGACGACAGGTCGGGTTTAACATTTCGCTATCGCTTCATTTCTAAACCCTCCTAATCCCGCCACGCCGCATGCACGGAACGTTGTGCGGCATCGGTTGACCGAGGACTGAGTCGCGAAAAATCCTTAAATTTGGAAAATCAATGAGATGTGGGAACAGCTGAATTAAAGTCTGATTTGCATAAAATGGTGGACAGAATAGAAGACGAGCGACTGCTGAGGGCGATTTACAGCTTTCTGAACGCAAGAGAACATTCTGAGGAAGGTAAAATGTGGAACTCGTTGACTGAACAACAAAAAGCTGAGGTGTTGCAAGCTTATGACGAGTCGGAGGATGACTCAAACCTGACCAGTGATGATGATGTCTGGAAGGAAATCAAATGAAGATAATCTGGACCCGGCGGGCCCGAACACAATTCACGGACATTCTCGATTATATCGAAAGGGAATTCGGGGAAGGTCCCATGGAACATTTTAAGACCAAGACAAAAGAGTTCACCGTCCTTCTAAAGGAATTTCCCGAAATTGGAACCCTTGAAGTTCCCGGCAAGAAAAATAAGAGGATTTCAACTGACGAAACAAACCAGGGTTTTCTACAGACTTAAGGATGACAGAATAATTATTCTGACACTATTCGACTCGAGACAAGACCCCAACAAAAGGCCCCGGTAGCCTACGCCGCTAATCGAGTAGACGGCCTCACCGGGTTTTTCACCGGTGAGGTGCGCCTCTCACACCACTGTACGTACGGGTCTCGTAGACAGCGGTTCATTAAGCTGTGGAGATACTTTTTCGTAATAAGACAGCATGGACTCATAACCTCTCCTGACATGCATCCGAGGCACCTTTGTTCTTGAGGTGCATCAGGTACTCTTCGATCTGCTCCAGATCAAGTTGTGTAGGAAGGGAACACAATATTTATAAAGCCCGGAAACGTGAACTGGAAATACTGCAAAACAAGTTGGAAAACGAATAGCCAGGCCAGCGTTCCTTCTACGGTGCACCCGCCTACCACTGCTTTCAGGAAATTCTTCGTAATTTCCGTAAGCCTACCGACCAACCCCATTAAATATGAAAATCATCACTTCCATTTTCCTTCTATTTCTCGCATTCGTTCCATTGATGCTTTCAGGACAAATTGTTGCGAATACGAAACCATGCACTCCTTGTGAAAAACTTAAAGAACTTCAATTGCCTGATGTTACTATTTTAAAAATAGAATCCTTAGCGAATGATACTATTAAAAACCAGGCCGGTAGCATATCATTGGTAATTACGGTGCCGTTCTGCAGGGTATCGGGCAGAATAAGTAAAGAAATCAATTTTGAGTTACTATTGCCTGTGCAATGGAATGGAAGATTCCTCATGTCAGGCGGAGGGGGCTTTGTTGGCAGTATTCAAAATAACCTTAGAGAGTATGTCAACCGGGGTTACGCTACAGCAGGCACCGACACCGGCCACCAGGGCAATGGGCTCAGTGCAGAGTGGGCCCTTAACAATATGGAAAGACAAATTAACTTTGGTCGGTTGGCAATTCACCGGACGGCCGTTGTCTCCAAAGCAGTCATGCACGGGTTTTATTGTACGTACCCTGCCTACTCATATTTCTTGGGATGCTCAAGAGGAGGCGGACAAGCTATGGTTGAGGCACAATTTTATCCGGAAGATTTTGAAGGAATTGTTGCTGGTGCCCCGGCTTTCAGCTGGCCGGCCATCGGTGCCAAGTTTATTCAGGGGTGCCAGAAAAACTATCCCAATCCAAAAGACTTAAGCAAACCTGTAATTACCAATGACAATCTAAAGTTATTGCAGGAGTACGTATTGAAACAATGTGATAAAATTGACGGCTTGAGCGACAAGATTATTAACGATCCCAGGGACTGCAAATTTGATTTCTCCAAAATGCCTCTTTGTGCTGATGACAAACCAACACCCAGTTGCATCACACAAGAACAACTAACAGCTATTAAATCCATTTATAGCCCGGTGATGGTTGACAACAAAATGATCTATCCCGGGTTTCCCTTTGGCCTGGAAGATGAGAGAGGATCATGGGATTCCTGGATCAGCGGAACAAGTAAAAACCTTCAAAATGCCCCAAGCCTGCATTATATGTTCGGCACAAATATGTTTAAATACCTGGTTTACAATGACCCCTCATGGGATTACAGCCAATATGATTTCAAAAATTTCTTTGAAGAAACCCGTTATGCATCTTCCTATCTGGATGCCACCCAAACCGATTATAACGATTTTAAAAAGCACAAAAGAAAAATGATAATGTATCATGGCTGGAATGACCCTGCACTTTCGGCTTATGCAACGATCCAGCATTATGAAGAGGCACAGCAAAAAGATAAAGATCTGCAATCCTATATACGACTTTTCTTATTGCCCGGTGTATTGCATTGTGGAGGGGGAACCGGACCGGACTTCATAGATTGGGTTAAGCAGATTGAGAACTGGGTAGAAAACGGCAAAGCACCAGATCGCATTGTTCTTTCAAAATCAGAGAATGGAAAAGCCGTAATGACCAGGCCAGTTTTCCCCTATCCAAAACTGACAATTTATAATGGAAAAGGGGACTCGAATCTGGACTCAAATTTTAAAGTCAAAAGCAATTGACAACCTGCGTTAAAATACAACCAACACGAATTGAGTTGCAAGACCGCACCACTGGTAACAAAAAGCTTGAAGCGGCGACAAACTCAACCATCATTCATAAATATGATCATCGACAACAATACTTAAATAAATTAATCCCCGCGA
>JBBDXJ010000040.1:0-8639 GCA_040902445.1 Cyclobacteriaceae bacterium
CCGGGTTAATTGTCGATAGACAAGTATGCCACAGGAAAATTAAATCGGGCTCCGCGTTATTTGGCATACGAGGTAGGGCCGGGATTAAAGTGAAAAACAAATGTGAGGAGATCTGATAATCTATCGCAAACTAAATGTACCCAGCCCTGAAAGGGCGTAATATAGCAGCCCGGGGTAAGCCGTCTCGGCGCAGCCCCGGGTTAATTGTCGATAGACAAGTATGCCACAGGAAAATTAAATCGGGCTCCGCATTATTTGGCATACGTGTGGGCCAGCGGATTAAAGTGATGAACAAACGTACAGAGATCCAGTACCCTATCGCGAACAAAAACCTTCCACAAGGAATACTGGCGTTTAGATCAATGATCAGAGCCCTAAGGAAGCACGCACTAACTCACCATTCACCATTCACAATATTGCACAGGCTATACTTCCACACTGTCCTTTTCACCGATCTGCTGGCGCCACATGGCATAATATAATCCTTTTTCAAAAAGAAGTTCGTCGTGCTTTCCCGATTCAATAATGTGACCTTTTTCAAGCACGAAGATCTTATCCGCATGCATGACAGTTGACAGGCGGTGAGCGATCAGAATCGTTATGTGATCTTTAATAATGGAGACCTCACGGATCGTTTCCGTAATCTCCTCTTCTGTAATTGAATCCAATGAAGAAGTTGCCTCGTCAAAAACCAGAATATCGGGTTGGCGAAGAAGCGCACGCGCAATAGAAAGTCTCTGCTTTTCTCCACCTGAAACTTTAACCCCCCCTTCACCGATTACGGTTTCCAACCCTTTATCCGCACGTGCCAACAGACTTTGACACGCAGCCTTCTGCAGCACCGTCAAACATTCTTCATCGGTAGCATCTGGCCTCACGAATAACAGGTTCTCCCGAATCGTTCCGGAGAATAGTTGAGTATCCTGTGTGACAAATCCTATTTTCTCACGCAGTTCATTCAGGTCTATTTGCGTGCTCGGTATATTGTTATATAATATTGTCCCTTCCTTGGGTGAGTACAATCCAACCAATAGTTTCACCAGCGTAGTTTTTCCGGACCCTGATGGACCGACAAATGCAATGGTTTGACCATTATTGGTTGCAAACGAGATCTTGTTCAGTGCGTTGGTACTGGCGGATTGATGTTTGAATCCAACGTTGTTAAAACTGAGCCTTGTAATTCTACTGACTAGAATAGGATTTTCAGGCCTCGCTTCCTTCGGAAGATTGAGTATTCGATTGAAATTTAACAGCGATACTTCTGCTTCGCGATACGTGATGATTACATTCCCCAGTTCCTGTAGAGGACTGAACAAAAAGAAAGAGTAGAAAAGAAAGGTGAAGTACATACCAGCTGATATTTCATTTTCGAAGATCAGCATCAGCAGAATAACCACCATGACACTCCGGATAAAATTGACCGTTGTGCCCTGAAGGAAGCTCATGCTTCTCACGTACTTTACTTTTTTAAGCTCCAGCCCGAGAATTTTATAGGTTGTATTATTCAGACGCTCGATTTCCTGCTTGGCGAGTCCTAAGCTTTTTACCAATTCAATATTGCGCAATGATTCTGTGGTGGACCCTGCCAATGCCGTTGTTTCTTTAACAATACTTTTTTGAACTACCTTGATTTTACGGCTGAGCAGCCAGCTTGTAAGGGCAATAATGGGAACCGAAGCAAAATAAACCAGGGTAACTTTATAGCTCACGGTCAGCGAGTAAACCACAACAAAGACCATCGACACCAAACTCGCAAATAGCACGCTGACAAATGAGGTAATAAATTTTTCAGAATCAGTTCTTACTTTTTGGAGTATGCCCAGGGTTTCTCCGCTTCGTTGATCTTCAAATGTCTGGTAGGGTAACTCTAAAGAGTGCTTGAGGCCGTCCGCGTACATTTTCGCCCCCAGTTTCTGAACCACAATGCTCGTAAAGTAGTCCTGAAGGTTCTTGGCAATACGCGAAACCATGGCAGCTCCAATGGCCAGGCCAACAAGAAACAGGATGCCTTTTATAAATTCATCACGTGACAGTATGTCTTTCTTTTCAATCAAGTTATCCACAATTTTGCCCGTAATATGCGGATCCAGAAGTGAGAAAACCTGGCTGGTTGTGGCTAAAAATAAGGCAATTGCAATCAGACCTTTGTAGTTCTTTAAATAGTTTAAAAGTATCTTCATTCGGATTACAAATAGAAGGATGATGGTCGTACGTTAACAAATATAAGTTCGGGTAGGTTCTGCGCCGGGATTTACGGTCCTAAAAAACTTCGCCTAAAGACTATAAAAAATCGAATTGTAAGTATGAAGAAGTGGTCTTCTTTGGTAACCTTATTACATCTGTCCAAAATAAAATATTTTTAAATAGCAATTACTAAAACTTTCGCAACGAACATTTTAGATATTTTGATCTTAAACCTTATTACCTTTCTATGTTAAAGTCCAAGTAGTTTCTGAGGTTTTTTTTGTTGTTTCTAACAGTTCTTAATTCTCCTTGACTTTAATGGTAAATACAGCTCTGATCGAGAAGGAGTAATCGATTTATTGTCCTCTAAAACCTTTTCAAATCAGACTTCTATAAGCAGTCTGGCTTTTTCAGCAAGCTGCATTTCTGGATTGTGATGAATAAGGATCATCGAAACAAGTTGTTTTCCGCCGACTTCCACCAGGCGCGTGATTCGATAAAACTGTCTGTTTTTCCGGTTTCTGACAGCTCAGCATTCCATTATCTAGATTCAGGTGGGTTTCCCGTGTGGTTCATTTTTCTACAAACAGGTGAATCTTCGCTGATTGCGTTTTCCAGTTCAGCAAGAGGCGCAAGGGATCATGTTATTGCCTTACCAAAGCCGACGGCTTGAGTTGCTCGGGCTCTCACGACTGACGACTCACGAAAGCAATGCTGAAAAGTTTAGATCAAAGTGAAAGTTCAGCAAGCCGCACGATCCCATTCACCATTCACAACTCACCATTCACTTCTACTACTCACTATTTCGTAACCGATTGGTTTGAACTCGTAATTATTTGACATCTCCGCAGAGCAGGCTGTCATCCCGACAATAAGATCCATACGGGCTTCCAATATGACATAGTCTCCGGCTTTGCTTTTTGGAGGCAGCACGGAAATTTTTCCCGTCTCACCATTTAGGTTTACATGCATGAAAATATTGAAGCACACCGGAATGCGATCCGGAGTGATGCCATATTCTTTTAGCGATTCGCTGAGATTTCCCAAACATCCGCGATGGGGATCGTTGTGGCCGTAAATGATCCGGAAAGTATCGCTGCTGCAGGGAGTGAGTAAAAAGTCATGTCTTCCGACCGTGTCTTCGATAATTTCGAACATGATGTTACTGCGATTGGAATAAAAGGCGTGCCCTTTGGTGAGAAAGATCGTTTCGGCATAATCGATGGTTCTCCCGGAAGATAGGTACTCGTCTGTATTGTAGAGGTTGTAACAGATGAAGTCCGAAACCTGTTCCCCCTGGATATCCACAATTTTAAGGCGCTGCCCTTTTTGCAGGGTAAATGATACGCTACTGCGCGGAGGAATTATTTTTAGATTCTGCATGTGTCACTTTTAAGGGGCAGCTCCATTTACCATCATACTGCCGTCCGCTGTATTGGTAGACCTCCGATGCCACTCCAAAATCAGCAAGCATTGGATTAATAGAACCGGAATACAAGATATCGCGTTGCCGGACAATATTTCTCATTTTTTCATACCGGTTTGTTTTTCGCAGTTCTTCAAATTGTGCATGCGGATTAAAAACCATTGACGGGTATTTGAATTGTCTTGCAAGCCGGGTACTTGCAGGATGTAACCCGATTATAAAAAATGCCTCCTCACCGAGGCTGAAGCTGAAATTGGTGTGGGATGGATCTGAATTAACCCTTTTATCGTAGTGGAAGTTGGCAGCGTCAAGCTCTGCCAATGCCTGAAGCCTCTGCCATAACAGCGCGTCAAAAATTTCTTCTGTTGTCTTTTCAGGACCTTTGAAAATGATGGCGGCGCTGTGTAGTAGCGTGTTGGCCTTTCTGAAATCATCAACAAAATGATAGAGGAATTGAAGGATCTTTTCGTCATCCTTTGGGCATGCCATATGGTCTGCCACCAGACACGGAATGTGGTTTCGCGACATGGCTGCGCGTGCGGCCACACATGGATAAGTCTCAGCATTAATATATTGCTGAAATTCGTTGATTATCCCTTCTGTTTCATTTCCTGTCATATCGACCAGTACAGGTTTCATTAGAAGTACTTAAGGAATAAAAAGTATGCCGCGCCCCACCTCTCTTTAGGTCATTCCTGTTTCAGAGTCAAGTTGTTGAAGCTTTTTCAGGTGTTTTGCCGTACCCCTTAAAAACTTCCATCCGCGTCTAAAATCCCAATACAGTATTCCCTTCTCGTAGTTCATCCGCGAAATGCGGTAGAGCATTTCCCAGTGGGCAACGAGGATCCAGCACGCCTGTAACAGGTTATATCCGTTTCCGTATACATGATGTGGTTCAGCGCCGCTGCCGTTGTATTCCAGGATGGAAAAATTCTCGCCCCGTTTAAGATCCTCGATGGAACGGCATTTGATATCGTAGCGGCCGTAATAAAAATTTCCCGTATAGTGACTGAGGTCATCAAAAACTTTCAATAACCTGTCATCTTTTTCCTGCTCAAGGCTTACAAGCTTGCCTCCGCGGCTGAGGTTCAGCGCGTGAGAAAGGTAAAAGACTTCTCCCTCGGGCAGGATCAGATGCATTTTTTCTCTATGTTTTGCTTTCATTTCTTCGAGCCGGAACTGTACGCGGGGGTAATTCAGTATCAATTGCAAGAGTGTGGATTTGCCGTCGCCCGTAACTTCAAGAAATTCCTTCTTTATGAAACCTGTGATCGTTCCTTTTGGTGAATGTGGCAGGCGATAGTAAAAAACACTTACCTCCAGGGGGTGGGTAACGAGCTCCTGGATAATATAATTACACCCGATCTTATGGTGATACTCTTCCAGTGCAGCCAGCGTATTGATCCTTCGAAACATAAAACCCATTTTCCCAACCTCTGGTTTTACGGCAAAAGGGAAAGTGAATTTATGGCTGATAAGCATTTTTTCTACTTCCTTAAATGCCATGTTGTGTGATGCATAGATACTCTTCGGGTAAGTACCCGGGGGTAATTGTTCATACATCTCCTTCTTACTTTCGCCATCAAATCCACCGAACGTTATGGTGGGATTCGCCGCTGTAAAGAACCAGAAGGAACGGGCGCGAAGGCAATACCAGAACCAGGCCGGACCGATGATAAAATATTTTATTCGCCAATCCCACGTTTCCCAGTGTGTTAGACGGAACCAAGCCCCTCTTATTCCCCTAAAGGGGAGGATGGTCCGGATCATTACTGGAGCCAGGATCCTGCCTAAATTAACTGAAAAAGGAGAATTTTTTTTTACCGCGGATTCCATTTCATCTTCATATAACGGTCGCCCTGTTTGAGTTCATCAAACATTTGTTGTGTGCGTTTCTGCCGTGTAGTCTCAAGTTTTGCACGTGTGATCCAACCTATATAATCGTTCCTTTGATATTGAGGCCGCGCGAGGTAAGCCGCCCAAAGTCCTTTTGTTACAAGGGTTTGTTTCAGGTTGCTGGGCAAAGGATTCAGTGCACGTGAAAGGGTGTTACTTTTAGTTTGCTTTTTCATTTTAACACGCTTGATCCCGTACTAAAACAAAAGGTATACCGGCTATCCCTGATCAGCGATTTCCTCCGGTATTTTTACGTATAAGGGTGATGAGCGGCCGTGGCCTACACAAGATCCCATTTCTTCCTGTACGATCTTGAGAGCATATCGTTGGCTTCTTTGTCGCCATTGAATTTTTCTTTTTCGGCATTCCAGTCCAGTTTGCGGCCCAGCCGCCAGGAGATGAGCGCAAGGTGCATGGGCAATGTCATTTCCCGCGCATAGGCAAGGTTGGATTCAGGTTGCTTCCGCGATTTCACAGCGTCGACAAAATTTTGCTGGTGGCCCGGTGAGCGATCGAGCTTTTTATCCACAGTGGGAATATCCTGAACTGTTTCTCCGTTGATCGTTATGGACCGTGTATTGTAATCGCAAATGAGAGTGCCCTTGTCACCTTCAAAGTAGGCACCGATAGCACGTTCAGCCGCGCCGGGTACATTGGGCGGCAAGGTGGTCCAATACAATTTCAGATTTTCAAATTCAAAGTCTGCATCGACCCATTTGGGCGCATCAGCAACGCCATCCGTTTTTTCTCCCCGGGCTACAACACTTTTCAGTCCTTTCGGATGTACGGACCACCAGGCGATGTCGGCGATGTGGCACCAGAAATCGGCAAATATTCCGCCGGAATAATCCAGAAAGTAACGGTAGGTATGATGACATCGCTCGGGGAAATAATCGGCATATGGTGCGGGGCCAAGCCACATGTCCCAGTTGAGGGTAGGGGGAGGAGTCTGGGCTTTCGGGAAACCCAGTCCCGGAGAAAAACCATTTTTCCATAACCGAACGGTGTGGATTTTTCCGATGGCGCCTGATTGGAGGATCTCCACAACCCGGTGGTAATTATCTTCCGCGTGGATCTGTGTGCCGAGTTGAAAGATCCTGTTGTTTTTATTTAAATGTTTTAACATGATCTGTCCTTCGCGCACATCATAGGAAAGAGGTTTTTCGCCATACACATCTTTTCCCGCCTGAAATGCCATACTCGCGATCTGCGCGTGCCAGTGATCCGGGGTAGCGCATGTTATTGCATCAATATCTTGCCGGTCGAGTATATGCCGGAAATCTTCATAGGTCTTTGCCTGGGTATCCGGGTGTAGTGTTTTTAGATTTTGCAATGTGCTGTTTAGGTGGTCCGCGTCCACATCGCAAAGCGCAACGATCTCCACGTCCGGCAATGCCGCGAACCATTTCAGGTGTTGATTACCCATCCCGCCTAATCCGATATGCGCGACCCTCAGCATGTCGCTGGGCGCTGCCTTTGCCAACATGGACGGCAATAGAGATAACCCGAGAGCACCCCTGGCGCCCTGCTTTAGAAACTCGCGTCTGTGAATAAGTTTTGACATCGGAAAATTTATTTGGTTACTCTAATCTAGTAAAAAGGATGGGGATTTGACTAAGTGGATTGATCGATGTAATACCTGGTCAGCAATACGAATTAAAAATACGGGCTATCGAGGAACGGGGGATGTACATCTGTATGTGGAGAAGCAGAACGGCGCAGACGGGTTAGTGCTCGATGGCGGTGCTTATTCGAACAGCCTGGCGTCCGGTTGCAGGTGGATGGTCCGGCCCTTGGTCTTAAGCGGAGTAATTAACATTCTAAATATCACGTCAACTTTCCAGGGTGCAAAGAGCCTGATAAGCGACGGTTTCCCTCTCTTTCAGGACTCTTTCAGGAGAGGGATGCATAAGCGATGAAGCCACGTGCGCATGGAGATAGGGTGAGGTGATGCGTGGCATGAAAAATAAGTTTCATAGCCGGCGCCATTTCATCGCCAACACGCTGGCGCGTGAAGGCGCTTCGCAATGACGGACTCCGCCGGCCCCCCAATACCCAATGCCTAATCCCCGATCCATAATGCCTAATGCCTAATGCCTAATGCCCAATACCTAATGCCCAATACCTAATGCCTCCTTCGTTTCATCCATCATCCGCATCGTTACAAGTGCATCTTCCAATGAACATGGGTTAGGGCCTTCGCCTTTGAAAAATTTTACCACCTCATCAATCATGGGTTGTTGAATATTATCGGGGTAATCGAGTGTAATGGTTTCTGTTCCATTGCAAGTAGTGACTACAATATTGGATTTGCGGAAAAAGGAAAAAGCGATCTTGCCTTTATCGCCGATGATCTCACAGGTCTCCTGTTCCGAAGCAGTGTTGAGATTAAATGCCCATATTCCATGCAGGTACACACCCTGAGAAAAAACTGCATTGACGGTAGTCAGATCAGGTGCCTGGTAAGGACTTTTTTGGTTCATGGAAAATCCATTTACCTGGATGGGTTTGCCAAAGAGCCAGTAAAAGATGTCAAGCTGGTGTGGCGCCAGGTCGAAAAATAATCCGCCCCCGGAAATTTCCGGGTTGGTGCGCCAGTATTCTGCCGAGTTCATGTTTTCATTTGGCGCCTGCAACGTGTGGGCCAGTATCAGGCTTGGTTTTCCGATGATGCCCGATTGCAGCAAAGATTTTATTTTTTTAAAAATGGGAAGTCCTCTGCGGTAATGTGCCACAGACGCTTTCACTCCAAGTTGTTGGGAAGCTTCCATGATCCGTTCACAGGATTGGCTGTCGAGCGCGACAGGTTTTTCAATGTAAACCGGTCTGCCGGATTTCATGGCTTGTATCGCGTATGCTTCATGAAAGGCGGGGGGAGTGGCGATGTAGATCGCATTGATATCGCCGTCGGCGATCAATTTATCGGCATCATCATAATATTTTGGCACATGATGTCGTTTAGCAAAGTCTTTTGCTTTTTCCCGGTCGCGTCGCATGACTGCGATTAATTTCGAGTCATTGACTTTACTAAAAGCAGGACCGCTTTTTACTTCGCAGACATCTCCGCAGCCCAGAATGCCCCACCGGATCTCATTGGCATTTTCCATCCCGGAAGTTTACGCAAGTTGTCGGA
>JBBDXJ010000041.1:0-1319 GCA_040902445.1 Cyclobacteriaceae bacterium
TCGTTGCGCCTTACTTGATGCGACCGGTTGTTTTTTTGATAGGCAGTCAAGGTAAGGAAATTCTACCGCACAAACAACACGTCTTGCTTCATTCCCTGAATGAAGAAAATGTCAACTCCATCGGGATTACTCTGCTGATGCTTTTTGTGAATTTTAAAAATTTTTCTCTTGCGAACAGTCGATTGTGGTAGTATAATTCAGCCCCTCCAACGCATCGCTCTTTCTGTGTTTATAAAATGTGAATAACATCAAACTTGTTCCAAACCTCCTGATTTTGTGATTTTTTGAGGGTGCCTGGATGTAATTCCGACTGTTGACAAGTGTGTGGTTAACCCTGGAAGATACCGTTTTTATAAACAGTTAGAGCTCTTTCTTCATGTGAACATCTTTCCTTGGGGGTTTAAGTTCCTGTTTTTCTTTTTCAGGGTTGTGTTTGTATCTCTGTTGACAAGTGGTTATTAAGTCTCGCTAATGCACCGCTAATATGGAATTTGCCGAGGTTCATCTATGGATGTTCAGCCTTCTGTTGATCCGGTGATCGGGGTTGATGCTGAGGTTGTGGGGGTATGGGGCCAGTGCCTGGGAAAAATCCAGCAACGTGTATCAAGTCTGAGTTTTAAGACCTGGTTCCAGCCCATTGTTCCTCTCAAGCTCGAAGATCGCGAGTTGACGGTTCAGGTCCCCAGCCAGTTTTTCTACGACTGGGTAGAACAGCATTATAACGCGTTGATTCGTGAGGCTATCACGGGGGTCCTGGGCGAACAGGCAACGCTGTATTATTCCATTGCTGCTGATGATGAATCCGCCGCGGGAAACGGCCAGCTGGAGCTTTCTCTTCAAACCAACCCATCGGCCGAACCCTCCTCCACGGCAACCCAACCCTATCCGGGTCAGGCTGTGCGTTCGTCCCTTCGGTTGAGCGAACTTCCGCTCGTCCAGAGCAATCTGAACCCGAGATACACCTTTGAGAATTTTATCAAGGGAGACAGCAACCAGCTTGCCCGCGCAGCCGCAATGGCTGTTGCCAACAATCCCGGTGGGACGTCGTTTAATCCACTTGTCCTCTACGGCGGGACCGGTCTTGGAAAGACCCATTTGATGCATGCGCTCGGAAATTACGCGGCCTCGATTGGAAAGGCACGCCGGGCGATATACGTCTCCAGCGAGAAATTCACCGTTGAGTTTGTGGAGGCCATTCAGACGGATAAGGTTAACGAGTTCTCCCATTTTTATCGCAGCGTCGATTTGCTGATCGTTGACGACATTCAGTTCTTCTCCGGGAAGGAAAAAACGCAGGATAACTTCTTCCATACCTTTAA
>JBBDXJ010000042.1:0-1318 GCA_040902445.1 Cyclobacteriaceae bacterium
GTCAAAATCAACGGCTTCCACAGTAGCGGTACTTTCAAACCGGCTATCCAAAGGCAGCAATTGTTTTCCTCTTTCGAGCATGCCATTGCCTTTGTTGAAATAAAGCCGGTCCAGTAAGGCAGTCGAACTGCTGGAAAATTCGTTTCCGCCGCTTGCAACATATAAGTCCTGCCTGCCGTCATTATCAGCGTCGAAGAAGACACAGTCTGTGTCCTCCGAGTTGCTGTCCTTATCAAAAACCTTCTGACTGGTTTTTACAAATCCACCAGATCCGTTCTGTACAAATAAACTCCCGGCCTGGTTGCGGGCACCTCCGATGTAAAAGTCCTGTAAGTTATCATCATTTACATCACCCACGCAGAGACAGGGACCTTCGTTTGAAATCATGTTAAACAAGAGCCTGTCGCGATCAAAGTCAACGAACGTGTTTTCTGAATGTCTGAAGTTCGCCCCGGGTAAATCGATCTCTGAAAAAATAGAAACAACAGGATCATCTTTCCTGCTTTCAGCCACATCAACCGCATCCTTTTGATGTAAATGCAATAGCTGATTGGTTTTTACATCCTTATGAATGGTCACCTTATCATCTGGCCATTGTACAATCACAGAATCGATAATTTGCACGCCGCCGAGACCAAAATTGACCTTGTAATCCACTGATGACATAAAACCTCTCATTGGATTGTGCTCCTGGTAAAAGGTCTTACCATCTGCTTTCAATGTTATTTTAGCTCCGATCGCGAAAGTATTTTTCCCTGCGCCGCGCAACGCCACAGAAAGAAAAGCATTCGAAGTGTTTTGTTTGTTGGTTTGATTTTCATAAACGTGAGCAGGCATGTTGACATTGCTCACGACAAGGTCCAGATCACCATCGTTGTCAAGATCTCCATACGCGGATCCGTTCGAATGGGTTGGTTCGCTTAATCCCCATTGCCTGGCCTGGTTGATGAAAGTGAGGTCTCCCTGATTCTGAAATGCGAAATTAGATATTTTATTAATGGGTATGGAATCAATGAGCTGCCTGATCACTGAGCCCTCCTTCCTGAGGATCTCACGCACCATATTGCGATCACTTACAAAATTGACATAGTCCTGGTCGAGCAGGTCCTTGTAAATTCCATTGGCAACGAAAATATCTTTGTTTCCGTCATTGTCCATGTCCATTATCAGTGCACCCCAGCTCCAGTCTGTTGCATGCACACCTGCGAGCCTGCTTATCTCACTGAACGTGCCATCACCGTTATTAAGTTGCAAGACATTGCGGCTGAACTGATGATAATAACCCTGTTCTACACTGGCCATATGATTGTCCCAGTTT
>JBBDXJ010000043.1:0-48892 GCA_040902445.1 Cyclobacteriaceae bacterium
TTCTTGCCTGCCATATTTATATATATGATGCTATGTCCAATTTTTTCGCCGGATTACTTCGCAGCTGCTTTACCAGCTTTTCTGCGAACATACTCGCCGGTGAAGCGTATACCTTTTCCTTTGTAAGGCTCAACCTTGCGCAGGGATTTTATTTTTGCAGCCACCTGGCCGATGAGTTGTTTGTCTGAACCCTCCAGAACAATAGTTGGATTACCACCTTTTTCCTGGAAAGCAGTTACTTTCAATTCCGATGGAACTGCCACAAATACGTTGTGAGAATATCCAAGGCTTAACTCCAACACATTGGATTGGGCATTGGCTTTGTAACCTACACCAACAAGCTCCATCTGTGCTTTATAACCCTTTGACACTCCTTCCACCATGTTGGCGATCAGCGCGCGATACAAACCGTGCATGGCTTTATGACGTTTCTGTTCCGTCGGCCTTTCCAGTGTAACGCTTCCATTCTCGTTCTTGATAACAAAATCAGGCTCAATAGTCTGATGTAATTCGCCCTTTGGTCCCTTTACTGTTACGAGGTTTTTTTCTTTCGAAAAATTGAAAGTGACCCCAGCAGGAATTGTTATCGGTTGCTTACCTATCCTTGACATGGCCTTTTAATTATTAATAAACGTAACACAAAACTTCACCACCTACATTCATCGTACGTGCTTCCTTGTCGGTGATCACGCCCCGTGAGGTGGATAATATCGCTACCCCTAAACCATTCAATACGCGAGGCATCGTTGAAGCATTGGAATACTGCCTCAGACCCGGTGTACTGATGCGTTCAAGTTTCGTGATCGCGGATTCGCGTGTTTCCGGATTGTACTTCAAGGCGATCTTGATCTTGCCCTGGTGATTTTCAGTTTCCTCGAACTTATAGTTCAGGATATAACCTTTGTCAAACAATACTTTGGTTATTTCCTTCTTTAAATTGGAAGCAGGAATCTCCACGACACGGTGGTTGGCCTTAATGGCGTTCCGCAACCGGGTTAAATAGTCTGCTATAGGATCAGTCATTTTCTTATTTTCTTATTAATAAGCAAGCCCGCGTTTTTAAACCGGGCTGCAAAGATATTGAACAATTTTAATTATTCAAACTGTTACCCGGTTTCGGCCCCCGACATGTCGGGGCGTCGACCTTGATACTCAGCAACCAATATTTTTAGCTTTAAACCTCCAGCTTTTAACTGCGGCTTTTCAGCTTCCGGCAGTGGGATTTTGTCCTCCTCGAAGCTCGCGACCCGAGCCAAAGGCGGTTTTCCACTACCAGCTGGCCTTTGTAAGGCCTGGAATCTTTCCATCTGAAGCCATCTGACGGAATACGTTACGGCAAACACCGAACTTGCGCAGATAACCCCGGGGACGGCCGGTGAGCTTGCAGCGGTTCTTTAACCGAACCGGCGATGCATTGCGCGGAAGCTTGTCCAAAGCCAGATAATTCCCGGCTGCCTTTAAAACCTTCCTTTTGGCAGCATAGGTATTAACCAGCTTCTCTCTCTTGGTTTGCCTAGCGATTACAGATAATTTAGCCATGCTATATTTTAATTATTCTTATTTGCAAAGGGCATCCCGAATTGCTTCAGGAGCTCGTAGCTTTCTTCGTCAGTTTTTGCAGACGTAACAAATGTAATGTCCATGCCACTGATCTTATTTACTTTGTCGATTGAGATCTCGGGGAAAATGATCTGCTCTTTCACACCCAGGGTGTAATTTCCGCGACCATCAAAACCCTTTGCACTTACTCCGCGAAAATCGCGTACACGCGGCAGTGCTACATTCACCAACCTGTCTAAAAATTCAAACATCTTGTCTCCCCGAAGGGTAACTCTTACGCCGATAGGCATGTTTTCCCTCAGCTTAAAGTTTGAAATAGCCTTTTTGGATTTGGTGGAAACAGCTTTCTGACCGGTGATGCTCGTGATTTCATCTACCGCAACATCAATCAGTTTTTTGTCCGATACCGCTACACCCATACCTTTATTGATACAGATCTTCTCAATCCTGGGGACCTGCATTACGGACTTATAGCTGAACTTCTCTTTTAATGCTGGGACAATTTCCTTGTTGTATTTGTCCTTTAATCTAGGCGTTGCCATTATTTAATTATTTCTCCGGTTTTCTTTGAAAATCTCTGAAGCTTACCCTTATCGTTAAGCTTTCTCCCAACGCGGGTAGCATTACCACTCGCGGGGTCAATCAGCATTAAATTGCTGATATGGATAAATGACTCCACTTTACTGATGCCTCCTTCGGGTTTGCCGGCGGAAGGTTTGGTATGTTTCGTCATCATTTTCACACCCTCCACGAGGGCGCGCCTTTTTTCACGGTCCACTTCAAGGACTTTTCCTTGTTTGCCTTTGTCATCACCGGCCAGGACTTTTACTGTGTCACCTTTGCGGATGTGTAATTTGGGCTGTTGGTTATTCTTTCTATCCATGGCTTAAATAACTTCTGGGGCCAATGAAACAATTTTCATAAACTGCTTTTCTCTCAACTCGCGGGCTACTGGTCCAAAAATTCGGGTACCCCGTGGTTCATCCTGTGCATTAAGCAACACAGCAGCATTATCTTCAAAGCGGATATAAGATCCGTCTTTCCTTCTTACTTCTTTCCTGGTTCTAACGATCACAGCCCTGGAAACAGTTCCTTTTTTCACCTGGCTTGTGGGCAAGGCAGACTTTACTGTTACGACAATCTTGTCACCGACGGAGGCGTATCCTTTGCGGGTTCCACCCAGTACGTGCATACAAAGGACTTCCTTTGCTCCACTGTTGTCGGCTACGGTAAGTCTGGATTCGGTACGTATCATTTCGTTTTAACTTAACTTATTTTTAATTCCTGATGCTTGCCTTCTGCTTCGGCCTGCAAGCTTTGGCTTTGAGTCAGGTACATCAACACATCAGCACCTGAACCCACCAAACACCCGCCTGCGCTTCCTCGCTCTCTCCTCGCAAATTTCGGCGGGCAAGCATTACTTGGCTTTTTCTACCACTTCAATTAATCTCCAACGCTTGTCTTTGCTCAGCGGACGTGTTTCCATAATGCGAACGGTATCACCGATACCTGCAGTATTTTGTTCGTCGTGTGCTTTGAACTTGGTGGTCTTGTTCACAAATTTTCCATAGATCGGATGTTTCACTTTTCTATCGACAGCAACAGTGATGGTTTTCTGCATCTTGTTGCTTGTAACTTTTCCGATTCTTTCTTTTCGTTCGTTCCTTTCCATAGGAATTATTTTTGAATTTCTTTGGCTTTCAATTCGGTGCTAAGCCTAGCAACCAGTTTACGCGTTTGATTGATCCGCATGGGGTTTTCAATCGAAGAGATCTTATGTGCAAACTGAATCTTGCGCAAAGCCTCCTTTTCACTCGCGATCTTTTCTTTTAATTCGGCGACACTAAGTGTCTTGATATCAGAATTTTTCATGCCTTAACAACGGTTTCAACGTAGTCCCTTCGTACAGTAAATTTTGTCTTGATCGGCAATTTTCCTTCCGCTAAGGCAAGTGCTTCCTTCGCCATGGCGAGGTTTACACCACCCGCCTCAAACAATATGGTTCCAGGTTTAATGACGGCCACCCAGTATTCCGGGGCTCCTTTACCTTTACCCATCCGCACCTCTGCAGGCTTCCGGGTGATCGGCTTGTCAGGAAAAATCCGGATCCAAACCTGTCCTTCGCGTTTCATAGCGCGGGTAACCGCGATACGGGCAGCTTCCAACTGACGGGCAGTGATCCATCCACCTTCCAAAGCTTTTAAGGCAAAAGATCCGAAAGCAATGGAATGCCCACGTGTGGCCATGCCTTTCACACGGCCCTTTTGCATTTTTCTGAATTTCGTTCTTTTCGGCTGTAACATTGTTGCCTGACTTTATTCGTTTCGCTTCCTTTAACTATCCATTTCTTCTTGGTCCGCCGCCACCGGTTCCGCCGCGTCTGTTGCCGCCGCCGTCACCACCGCGTCTGTTACCTCCGCCGCCACCACCTTCTCTTCTGCGACCTCCGCGGTCGCCACCGCGATCGCGCGGACCTTGACCACCCTGACCCTGGGGAGCATTGCTCACTACACCGATGTTCGGTGAGAGATCGCGTTTGCCATAGATCTCCCCTTTGAAGATCCAGACTTTGATACCGATTTTTCCATACACAGTCTGTGCTTCGGAAATCGCGTAGTCAATATCTGCGCGCAACGTATGCAAGGGTATGCGACCTTCTTTATATTGTTCCGCACGAGCCATATCTGCTCCTGCCAGACGGCCGGAAACCTTGATCTTGATACCTTCCGATCCAACGCGCATAGCTGACGCAATCGCCTGCTTCATCGCGCGCTTGTAAGAAATACGGGCTTCAATCTGCTGAGCAATTGACTCGCCTACAAGTTTCGCATCGAGTTCAGGACGTTTAATTTCAAAAATGTTGATCTGAACATCCTTGCCTGTAATCTTTTTTAATTCTTCCTTGATCTTGTCGACCTCATTTCCACCTTTTCCAATCACGACGCCGGGACGAGCTGTGTGAATGGTAAGGGTAATCCGCTTTAAGGTTCTTTCAATTACAACCTTGGCAATACCACCCTTCGGGATACGGGCCTGCACATATTCCCTGATCTTATGATCTTCAACAAGTTTGTCGGAAAAGGTTTTGCCACCATACCAGTTGGAATCCCAACCGCGGACGATACCTAATCTAAACCCAACAGGATTAATTTTTTGTCCCATTTATTTTATTCCTTAGTTTCTTTTTCTGCTACATTATTTTCAACGCCTTCATTTTTCCTCAGGCTGTCGATCACCAGGGTAACGTGGTTTGAACGCTTGCGTATCCGGTGCGCCCGTCCCTGCGGAGCAGGTCTCAGTCTTTTCAACACACGGCCACCATCTACCCAAATATCTTTTACAAACAGATCCGCTTCTTCGAGTTTCTGATCCTGATTTTTAATTCCCCAGTTGGAGATGGCTGACAACAAAAGTTTTTCAAGGTTGTTAGACCCAACTTTAGGCTCATGCTTCAGGAGGTTTAGCGCCTTGTTGACACGCTCACCTCTGATCAGGTCAGCTACCAATCGCATTTTGCGCGGTGAAGAAGGCACGTTGCTCAATTTGGCAACGACGGGGCCGGTCTTGGCGGCCTCTTTTCTCGCATCGCGTTTTTCTCTTTTTACAACGGACCTTTTAGTCTTTTTCGCCGTATCTTCCGTAGTGACAGGGCTGGTCTTTGCAACCTGAGCGACTGCACCGCCCTTTTCCTTTTTTACAACTGACCGTTTGGTCTTTTTCGATGCATCTTCCATGATTACCTCGCGTTATCTTTCTTATTACCTGAGTGACCGCGGAAAGTGCGGGTAGGGGCAAACTCGCCGAGCTTGTGACCTACCATGTTCTCCGTGACATATACCGGAATAAATTTATTTCCATTGTGTACTGCGAAAGTATGGCTGATCATTTCAGGTGTCACTGTTGATCTTCTTGACCATGTTTTGATCACAGATTTTTTACCGGACTTTTCCGTTGTCTCTACTTTTTTAAGGAGACGGAAGTCAGCATACGGTCCTTTCTTAATCGAACGTCCCATTATTTTTTCCTCTTAGCTATGATTAGACGATCTGAATATTTCTTCGGGTGACGTGTCTTCTGTCCTTTGGCTCTGATACCATTTCTTGACCTCGGATGTCCGCCTGATGCCCGGCCTTCTCCACCACCCATCGGGTGATCCACAGGGTTCATCGCAACAGGACGAGTCCTTGGACGGATACCTCTCCAGCGGCTGCGGCCAGCCTTACCAACACTTTCGTTCATGTGGTCAGGGTTTGAAGCAGCTCCGATGGTAGCCATACACACATCCAGAACATTGCGCATTTCACCTGAGGGCATTTTTAATGTCGCAAACCCGCCTTCACGGGCAAGCAACTGAACAAATGATCCGGCACTGCGGGCAATTGCGCCGCCTTTGCCTGGCTTCATTTCAACATTATGAACAATCGTACCCAGAGGAATCTTAGCAAGTGGAAGTGCATTACCAACTTCAGGAGCTACGTCACTTCCTGAAACGATCTGCTGCCCAACCTGCAAACCCTGAGGGGCAATAATATATGATTTCGCACCATCAACGTAATACAACAAAGCAATACGCGCCGAACGCGTCGGATCATATTCAATAGACTGCACGACCGCGGGAACACCAAACTTGCCGCGCTTGAAATCGATCTCCCTCAATTTCTGTTTGTGACCTCCGCCGATATAGCGCATGGTCATCCGTCCTTTACTGTTTCTTCCACCACTCTTTTTCACAGTGGTTAACAATGATTTCTCCGGCTTGCTGGCCGTGATATCATCAAAGGAAGGAGCCATCCTATGCCTGGTTCCGGGAGTTACCGGCTTTAGTTTCTTCAACGCCATTGTTCAGAAATTAAACTTGGATTATACGTTGCTATAAAAATCAATTACTTCACCTGCAGCCAATGTAACAATGGCTTTCTTGTAATTTGGCCTGCGACCGGCTAATACGCCCGCCTTCGTGTAACGTGTTTTCATCTTACCCATCACATTCATGGTGTTGACTCTTTCCACGTTTACACCGTATTGTTTTTCCACCGCCTTTTTGATCTCCACCTTGTTTGCTTCGGCATCCACAATAAATCCGTATTTGCCTTTTTCATTCATGGCAGAAACCTTTTCGGTAACCAATGGCTTCTTCAGGACACTCATTATTCTTTATTTAATAAGGTTTCAATTTTGCTAATAGCGCTCTCTGCAAAAATTACATTGTCGGCGTTCATCAGGTCATAAGTGTTGATCTGATCTGCCGTGGTTATTTTTGCATTCTGAATATTCCTTCCGGAGAGTACAACATTCTTATTCAGGTCCGCAAGAATGAGAAGTGTCTTCTTGTCCCCTAAAGAAAGTGCTTTCAATAAATTCACGTATTGTTTTGTCTTTGCATTCTCGAAAGTAAAGTCTTCCAATATGGCTATTGAATTGTCTTTGGCTTTGTAAGAGAGCGCAGATTTGCGCGCCAGGTCTTTTACTTTCTTGTTGAGCTTAAAGGAGTAATCCCTGGGAGTTGGGCCGAAAACCCGTCCTCCACCTTTGAACAGAGGGTTCTTGATGTTACCCGCACGGGCGCCGCCTGTACCTTTTTGCTTCTTGATCTTCCTGGACGAGCCCGAGATCTCATTACGCTGCTTGGACTTATGCGTTCCCTGCCTCTTATTGGCTAAAATGCTTTTTACATCCAGATAGATCGCATGATCATTGGGCTCTATGCCGAAAACACTGTCAGAAAGATTGACTTTCTTCGTGGTTTTTTCACCGCTAGATTTTAATACTGCCACTTCCATTATTTCTGAAGGATTACAGTTGAATTTTTTGCACCAGGAACAGAACCGCTGACCACGATCAGGTTTTGATCAGGAAGTATTTTCACCACCTGAAGATTCATCAGCTTAACCCGATCATTACCCATACGTCCACCGAGGCGCTTGCCCTTGATAACACGTGAAGCAAACGATGCATTACCCATCGAACCGGGAGCTCTTAAACGATTGTGCTGGCCGTGTGTCTGCCCGCCTACCCCGCTGAAACCGTGACGCTTCACAACGCCCTGAAAACCGCGGCCTTTTGAAATGCCAACAGCATCCAGAAAATCACCCTCTGCAAAGATATCCTGAATACGGATCTCCTTGCCAAGTTCGGCGATCCCATCAAATTCAACACGGAAGTCGCGAAACTCAACGATATTGGATTTGGGGGTGGTATTGGCTTTTTTGAAATGGCCTAAGATCGCTTTGGTTGTATTCTTTTCTTTTTTCTCGCCAAAAGCAAGCTGAACAGAACGATATCCGTCAGTTTCTACATTTTTTACTTGGGTGACTACGCAAGGACCTGCCTCGATCACAGTGCACGCAATATTCTCGCCCTGAGGGCCGAATACGCTAGTCATTCCAATTTTTCTTCCTATAATGCCAGGCATTGTCTTACCTATTTATGCTTGTTTTTCAGGATTTTGCGCCTTCGTAGCGCAAAAAGGACTGCAAAGATAGGAACTAAAGATTAGTTAGCAAATTGGGGTTTCAAAAATTTCCTGAAATCAATAGCGGTTGACATTTTTGTTGGATGCTTGATCAATGTCGACCGTAAACCAGCCCTCGGTTGGTGGCGTCTTTACCAGGTACATTAAAACGGCCGCGCTGAAAATCAATAACATGCAGGGAAAAATCACGATCCGCTGGACCTTACTTTTACTCTCATTGTTCCTGCTGTTTGCCCTTAACCTTTCACTGGGAAGTGTGCCGATCCCGCTGTCCGAAATATTCAGGATCCTGTTCACCGGCCAAAGCTCCCAACCGGTCTGGACCGATATTGTCTGGGATTTCCGAATGACCAAAGCCCTTACCTGTGTGCTTGCGGGAAGTGCCCTGGCAGCGGCAGGTTTACAAATGCAAACACTTTTCCGAAATGCCCTGGCCGGACCCGATGTACTGGGCTTAAGCTCCGGCGCAAGCCTTGCCGTGGCTCTGATCTTTTTAAACCCGTCAACAGATTCCACTCTCGTATCCGCCGCCAACCCCCTGCTGGTTTCCATTGCAGCAAGCCTGGGTTGCGCAGCCGTACTCATTATTATGCTATTGGTAGCCCGAAAATTACAGGACCATGTTTCGCTGCTCATCGTGGGTCTGATGGTTGGCGCGGCAACGGCCTCTATTGTCAGCGTCCTGCAATACCTTAGTAAAGCGGAAGCAATGCAGGTGTATATATTATGGACATTTGGAAGTCTGGGAGGCCTGAACTGGATCGAAATTCAAATACTGGCAATAGCGCTGATCATTGGTGTCGGTATTGCTTTCTCTCAGATAAAATCTTTAAATGCATGGCTGCTCGGTGACCATTACGCCATGAGCCTGGGCGTAAACATCACTTCAGCGC
The DNA here is from genome assembly GCA_040902445.1 of Cyclobacteriaceae bacterium. Lineage (GTDB taxonomy): Bacteria > Bacteroidota > Bacteroidia > Cytophagales > Cyclobacteriaceae > Chryseosolibacter. The sequence continues at coordinate 8,926 of JBBDXJ010000043.1, forward strand.
GTGTGATGATCATACTTTCCTCCTCCATATTAACGGGCGCTGTAACAGCATTTTGCGGACCCCTGGCTTTTGTTGGTCTGGCTGTACCGCATTTAACAAAACTGGTGATCAGCAGCCATAACCACAAAACATTGATACCGGCGGTATTGGCAGGGGGTGCCGCACTTCTGCTTTTTTGCGATATCATTGCCCACTTGCCCGGAAGCACCTACGTACTTCCTGTGAATGCGCTAACGGCACTGATCGGCGCACCGGTAGTTATCTGGATCATTATCAGGAACAAAAAACTGCGGGTGTGATGAAAAAGAACAACACTTATCTCACCACATCCTCGCTCAACATTGGTTATAAACACCTAAGGACGGAGAACGTGTTGTTCGAAAACCTGAATCTTTCACTTCACGGAGGCCGGATGATCTGCTTTATGGGTCCCAATGGCGCCGGCAAATCTTCACTCCTGCGCACCCTTTCAGGATTGCAGCAACCTCTTTCGGGAAAAATAGACCTCTTTCTCCCCGCGGGGAGTGCGGGTAGCGCGACACAAATCGCCGTAGTCCTAACTGACAGGGTAAATGCTTTGAACTTAACCGTGGAGGAGGTTGTCACCTTTGGCCGTTATCCCTACCTCGGGTGGGACATCAGGCTGACTGATTCCGATAAGGAAATCGTGCGATCATCCATCAGACAAATTCACCTTGAACCGCTGTTGCATAAAAAGCTTTATGAGTTGAGCGACGGCCAATTGCAAATGGTTATGATTGCCCGTGCGCTTGCACAGGATACACCCATCATTTTGCTTGACGAACCTACCGCTCACCTCGACCTGAACAACCGGGTCGAGATCATGAATTTGCTTCGGGATCTTTCCCGCACAACCCGTAAAGCTATCCTCCTCGCCACCCACGAGCTGGATCTTGCCCTGCAAACGGCTGACCTGATCTGGCTCACAGGAAAAAAACGAAACATCCTCACAGGTTTGCCCGAAGACCTGGTTCTGAATGGCGCTTTCGATGAGATCTTTGAGTTTAAAGGATTTGATCTCAAAACAGGCAAGGTCCGGCATTCCAGGTTCCGGGAAACGCACATACAGTTACTGGGTGATGGCGCGGCCTACCTTTGGACCAGGAACGCCCTTGAAAGAACTGGCTTTAATGTTACAGGGGAAAGCAGCGAAATTTCCGTCTCGGTGGTCCAGGATCCGCTGCAAATAAAATGGATCGTAAAAAAAATTGATTCCATAACGGAGGCAGATTCTATTGAAAATTTAATGAATTGTTTGTAGCAAACGATTGCAGGAAATCTCCATATGTTTTTGGTCTTTTTTGTTAATCTGATTTGGCACGGGTTTGTTAGTTTGCAGGTTATTGTAATAACTTTCAAAACGAATTACCATCCCAATGTTTGATATATCAGAACTTTTTCCCTATAAGTTTGATCCGAAATACTCTAAACCCGTAGCATACTTCTCAATGGAGTTTGCTGTGGATCAGCCCCTGAAGAGTTACAGTGGCGGTTTAGGATTCCTCGCCGGATCCCATTTGCGCGGCGCCTATGAGCTGAGGCAAAATATGGTCGGTATCGGCATTTTATGGAAAAAAGGTTACTACGACCAGGAGCGCAACCAGGACCAGACCCTGAAAGTCAACTTCCGCGATAAAGAATATTTTTTCCTGACGGATACCAAAATTGTATTTCCCATCACCATCCACGGGGCCAGGGTCTACGTAAAAGCATTCCTTCTGAAGCCCGGGGTTTTTAATACGGTTCCACTCTTTCTTTTAACTACGGATATCCCTGAAAACGATTTTCTCGCGCAAACTATCTCTCACCGTTTATACGATCCGAATGAAACCACGCGCATCGCACAATCTATTTTGCTTGGCGCTGGTGGCGCGAAACTTCTGGATGTGTTGCAACGCGAACCCGAAATTTATCACATGAACGAAGGGCATGCCCTGCCTCTTTGCTTCTACCTTCTGGATAAATACAAAGACATCAGGGAAGTAAGGAAACGTGTGGTATTCACTACCCACACACCCGAAAAAGCAGGCAACGAAGAACACAGTGTGCCGTTATTAAATAATATGAGCTTCTTTAACGGCCTGACTACACGCCAGGTGGAGGAACATGTTGCTCCTGAAAACGGGATATTGAATTATACGGTAACAGCATTGCGCCTGGCAAAAATCGCCAATGGCGTATCCCAGCTGCACGGAGAAGTTTCCCGTCGCATGTGGAGCGGATATAAAGGCATTTGTGATATCACAGCCATCACCAATGCACAAAATAAGACCTACTGGCATGATCCTGAACTGGATCGCGCCCTTGAGACCAATGATGATGAGGCACTGGTGAAATGGAAAAAAGTTTTGAAGAGTAAGCTCTTTAAGACCGTTGCAAATCAAACAGGTAAATTGTTCGATGAAAACGTGCTTACCATTGTGTGGGCAAGACGGTTTGCGGCTTATAAAAGAGCTAACTTGATTTTATCGGATTTCAACCGGTTTTTAAAGATCGCTACCAATAAAAAGTTTCCCGTCCAGATCATCTGGGCAGGAAAACCCTATCCTGAAGATTTCGGCGCCATCAATATGTTCAATGAAATTTTTTGGAAAACAAAAGACCTTCCAAATTGTACGGTAGTCACCGGATATGAGCTTTGGTTATCAGGTCATTTAAAGAAAGGGTCCGATCTATGGCTTAACAACCCCAAGTTATACCATGAAGCATCCGGAACTTCCGGAATGACCGCAGCCATGAATGCCTCCATAAACCTCTCAATCCCTGATGGATGGGTTCCTGAATTTGCACGTCATAAAGAAAACTCCTTCATCATTGAAACCGCGCCCGACACGTTGCCGGTCGAAGAAAGGGATAAGCTTGAAGCGCAAAATCTGCTCAACCTGCTGGAAAACGAGATCATACCGATGTATTATGAGAAACCGGAAGAGTGGACCCGGATCATGAAAACGAGCATGCGCGATGTAGTCCCTTATTTTGATGCCGGACGTATGGCTGATGAATATTATCGAAAACTTTATCACCACCAGGTTTCTGAAAATGAATCCATCGATCGCGACAGCAATCAATTCGCCGCTTAAGCCCCTGCCCCCTAAAGGGGGTAGTTTCCCCCTTCAGGGGGCAGGGGTCGCAGGTTTTCTTTTTAACTTGATTTCGAAAAGGAAGTAAAAAGCCGGTAAAGGTTTTTTTTGCATGAAACATGTCGTGATCATTGGTAATGGTGTTTCGGGTATCACCGCGGCAAGGCACATCAGGAAACTGAGTGATTTCAAAATAACTGTGATCTCTTCAGAAACGCCCCACTTCTTTTCCCGAACCGCCCTCATGTATATCTATATGGGCCATCTTACTTTCGAAAACACAAAACCATACGAAGATCACTTCTGGATAAAAAACCGGATCGACCTGATCTTCGACCGCGCAGAAAAAATTGATGCCGCAAAAAAACTTGTTCAATTACAATCCGGAAAAAACCTCACCTACGATAACCTGATCATTGCTTCAGGGTCTCGATCAAACTTTTTCGGTTGGCCAGGCGAACAACTTCAGGGTGTACAGGGACTCTACAGTTACCAGGATCTGAAAACAATGGAGGCCAATACGCGCGGCATTAAAAATGCTGTGATTGTAGGGGGAGGGTTGATTGGCGTCGAGATGGCCGAAATGCTCTGCAGCAGGAAGATCCACGTAACCATGCTCGTGCGCGAGCCCGCTTTCTGGAACAATGTGTTGCCGATACAGGAGGCAACCATGATCAGCCGGCACATAGCCTCACACGGTGTGGAGATCAAAAACCTTCAAGAACTAAAGGAAATTATTCCGGATGACAAGGGAAGAGTAAAAGCAATCCGCACCATGACTGGAGAAGAAATCTTATCTGACTTTGTGGGGTTAACCGTAGGTGTTCATCCAAATGTAGATTGGTTAAAGAACTCCGCCGTTTTCGTGAAGCAGGGAGTACTCGCCGATGAATACCTCGAAACAAACATCCCCGGTGTTTATGCCATTGGCGATTGTGTTGAACGCCGCTACCCCCTGGATGGAAGAAAAAACATTGAACAGGTCTGGTACACTGCCCGCATGATGGGCGAAGTGGTGGCACAAACCATCTGCGGAGATAAAACCAGATATGAACCGGGACCGTGGTTCAACTCCGCGAAATTTTTTGACATTGAATACCAAACTTACGGCAATGTAAATAATAACCTGGAAGAGGGAGAAGATGAGTTCTATTGGGAACACCCGACTGGCCGAAAAGCCTTGCACCTGGTTTGGAATAAACAAACAAACCAGTTCTCCGGCATAAATTCTTTTGGCATCAGACTTAGACATGAAAAGTTTGACCAGTGGCTGCGCGAAAAAAGAGGAGCGGACTTTGTCATGGACCATCTGGCAGAAGCGAATTTCGATCCGGAGTTTTCAGAAAGGCATGAGAACGAGATCTGCGATTTGTTTTTTAACACCACACCGTGGGTAGACATCAGGAATTAGGAACCGAAAAGAAATTCAAATGAAAGCGTTAAAAATATTCGGGCTGGCAATTTTTTTGATCGGATTTTTCCTTTTTAATGCGACCACGTTTTGGGCCAGCTTTAAGTTAACAGCGGAAGTTTTGCAGGAAAAAATTGCTGATAAACAAAAGCTCGATCTGTTCACGACGCACGCATCTCCCATTATAGGTAAAACATTTACTTCCAATCACGCTTTCGTTTCGGCACTTAACAATGTTTTCGACCGGGCCAATAGAGAGCAGCTAAAAAAGTATAATATCACCGACGCCGAAATTGAACAAATTATCGAAAGGAGTAACAACAAATTTACCACCCCGATACTGGATTCGGTTTTCCGCGCATCGAATGAAGTAGCAGCTTACAAGAATAAGGCATTCCGGGAATACAGCATCACATTGGAAGGAACTGCTTTCCGGTCGAGAGATGAATACCAACAGCAATTGCAGGAGGTCGCGGATAAGATCGAAAAATATGGCGTCATCAACAAAGTCGGCTTCGACCGGTACGCGATAAAAGATCTTAGGTACAGCCTGGCAAAAGCCTCCGCACATGGACCGGTAAAGAATAATTCTTCCCTGTTTTTATTGCTGACCTTTGGCCTATGCATCATCGGAGCGCTGCTTTATATATTGCCGAAACTCGAACATCAGCCGGGAATTAAAAACAACCGGATCCTTTTCAACCCGATGAAAAACACGGGGTGGCTGGGTATTCTGACGGGTACATGGCTCATTGTATTTTACCTGCTTCTTTATTTCTATCCGGAATACATGACCAACTGGGTGATCATGGTCGACCCTGTAAGCCAATGGATCAACGGCCATGAGGCTGGTAAATTTTTTCTTTATGGCTTTATCTATACTCTTTGTATCCTCGTGATGGGGGTGCGTTTTATCATTCATTACCGGCACAGTAAATACCAGATATTGCGAACAGTCTCCGTGATGTTCTTTCAAACCGCTTTTGCGTTCCTGATCCCGGAGATCCTCATCAGGCTCAACAAGCCCTATTACGATTTTAAAAATATCTGGCCCCTCGACTACAGTTTCTTTTTTGATTACCGTCTTTCGGAGATGGCAGAACATGGAACTCTCGGCATTTTTATGCTTGGATGGGGAATTGCATTGACAGTCGTCGGAGTGCCGGTCATGGTGTATTTTTTCGGTAAGCGATGGTACTGTTCATGGGTCTGTGGTTGCGGTGGACTGGCTGAAACCCTTGGAGATCCTTACCGACACCTTTCTCAAAAGTCATTGAAAGCATGGAAGATTGAACGATGGATGGTACACGGTGTGTTAGTATTTGCGGTAGTGATGACAATAGGTGTACTGTATACCTGGTTTACCGGATCGTCGCATCTGCTGTTCATTGATACCTATACTATGCGCGAGATCTATGGGGTCGGTATCGGCGCAGCATTCGCAGGTGTGGTCGGCACTGGGTTTTATCCGCTGATGGGCAACCGCGTTTGGTGCCGTTATGGCTGTCCGCTGGCGGCATATATCGGATTGGTTCAGCGGTTTAAGTCGCGTTTCCGGATCACCACCAACGGCGGCCAGTGCATTTCATGCGGCAATTGCTCAACCTACTGCGAGATGGGAATTGACGTTCGCTGGTATGCCCAGCGGGGACAGAATATTGTCCGCGCTTCATGCGTCGGATGTGGAATTTGTTCTGCTGTTTGTCCCCGCGGTGTTCTGAACCTCGAAGTAAAAGACGAAAAGGGAAGATTCGGCGAACCGGTTCTGATTGGAAATAACCATATAAAGCTAAAGGATTGAATAATCTAACGGAGCTCTAACCGCCCATTGAAACCGATTATACATGTGATCATTCCCGCCTTCAATGAGGAACTGAGTATCGGAAAAGTGATTTCGGAAATACCTTCCGGTCTCATTAGGGAAATCATCGTCGTGAACAATGCCTCTACTGACAGCACAGCCGAAATGGCAAGACATGCCGGTGCAACCACATTGGATGAACCACGCCCAGGATATGGCAACGCGTGCCTGAGAGGAATTGAATATTGTAAAGGTCAATCCCCTGGGCCGGACGTCGTGGTCTTTCTCGATGGAGATTATTCAGATTATCCCGAAGAAATGAGTACCCTGGTTCAACCTATAATCGAAAATAAAGCTGATCTTGTGATCGGGTCCAGGGCATTGGGGAAAAGAGAAAAAGGTTCCATGACCGTACCGCAAATTTTTGGGAATTGGCTTGCCACCAACCTGCTGAAGTTATTTTTTAAAGTAAAGTTTACGGATCTCGGTCCGTTTAGGGCTATAAGATTTTCTTCCTTACTCGAGTTGAATATGCAGGACACAACCTATGGCTGGACCGTGGAGATGCAACTGAAATGCGCAAAACAAAAACTCCGGTGCCTGGAGGTGCCGGCGCGATATAGACAACGCATTGGCATCTCTAAAATATCGGGCACGGTAAAAGGCACGGTTATGGCCGGATACAAAATTCTATATACGATCTTTAAGTATTTATAAGTTTTCCGATGATGGAATGGATCATTGCCATATTGTATACCTCAAGCCTTTTCTACCTGTTCCTGTTTAGTCTCGGTCAGCTGCACCTGACCTATATCTATCTCAAAAGGAAAAAAGATAAAAAGGCAATCACCCAACCACCGTTTGAACCGCATGTGACAATCCAGTTACCGGTGTTCAATGAAAAATATGTAGTTGAACGTTTGATCGAAGCCGTGACTAAGATAGACTATCCCCCGGAAAAACTTGAAATCCAGATACTGGACGATTCCACAGATGAAACTTCAGGGATCATCTATCAAAAGCTGGAATGGATAAAGAGGTACACCTTAGACATAAAACATATTCATCGTGAAAACCGCACTGGATATAAAGCGGGCGCTTTGGAAGAGGGCTTGCGCACTGCCAAAGGCGAATTCATCGTTATTTTTGATTCGGATTTTATTCCGGATGAAGATTTTCTCAAAAAAACACTGCCTCATTTTACCGACGCTGCCATCGGCGTTGTGCAAACGCGATGGGGACACATCAACAAAGACTATTCACTCATGACCCAATTGCAGGCTTTCGGGCTGGATGCACATTTCTCCATCGAACAATCCGCCCGGAATGAAGCAGGCATTTTTATTAATTTTAATGGCACGTGCGGAGTCTGGAGAAAGGCATGCATCCTCGATGCCGGGGGCTGGAGTTTTGATACGCTGACTGAAGACCTTGACCTGAGCTATCGCGCACAATTGAAAGGCTGGAAATTCAAATACCTGGAAGATGTGGTGACTCCCGGTGAACTACCCGTGGTTATGCCAGTAATAAAGCTACAGCAATACCGCTGGAACAAAGGGGCAGCGGAAACCGCCCGCAAGCTTATCGGAAAAATAATTCATTCAGACCTTTCAGCCCTTCAAAAGATCCACGCTTTCCTGCATCTTTTCAATAGTTCCGTTTTCGTTGCACTCTTCCTTGCGGCCTTGCTGAGTCTGCCCATGCTATACATCAAAAACAATTTTCCCGCCATTCAGATCCTCTATAACATCGGCACCATTTGTTTGTTGGGATTTTTATCCGTCGCCATCTTTTACTGGACCGCAACCCGGCGTTTTCATTCGAATGCAAACAGAAAATTCTTCGTGCTCTTTCCGGCATTCCTTATTGTATCGATGGGGCTTTCACTGCATAACAGTGTTGCCGTAATTGAAGGATGGCTTGGCATTAAAACACCATTCGTGCGAACACCCAAATTTAATATTGTCGGCAAGCACGATCCCTGGCTGGATAACGCTTATCTAAACCCGAACCTCAACCTCATCACATTACTGGAAGGTATCCTTTGTGTTTGTTTTACCTTTGGAATTGTTAAAGGTTTGCAAATGAATGACCCTGCGCTTTTAATCTTTCACGCCATGCTCGCCCTGGGTTTCGGAACGGTGTTTCTTCTTTCTATCAAACCTTGGGCAAATGCTTAAGCAGAAGCCTCAGCAATATTTCCTGTTAATCATCTCGTTTATCTTATACACCGTAATTGGCTATGGCATTGAACGGCATCAGACCCTGCCTTTACTGGCTTTTTACTTTTTACTTTTTGTTATTTTTCTCCTCATCCTCTGTAACCGCGACACCTTCCAGGAACAGGAATTAAAATTTTGGATATCCGCAGCCATAATATTCCGCGTCTCGCTTTTGTTTTCAGTTCCAGCTCTATCGGATGATTTTTATCGCTTCATCTGGGATGGCCGATTGCTCAACGCCGGCTATCATCCTTTTGCACAAATACCATCTTATTACATGACCCATCCCGTCTCAATACCTGGTATTGACGCCGAACTCTACGAGAAACTGAATTCAAAGGAAACTTTCACAATATATCCTCCGGTTTCACAATTCATTTTCTGGTTATCAGTGGTGCTCTCAACGGGATCGGTATACGGCAGCGTGGTTGTGATGAAGATGATCATCTTCGGTTTTGAACTTGGAACTATCTGGATATTCACTAAGCTCCTCCGTCACTTTAAACAATCGCAGACCAGCATTCTCATCTACGCGCTGAATCCCCTTGTGATCCTGGAACTGACAGGAAACCTGCACTTCGAAGGTTTCATGATATTTTTCTTTCTACTGGGGATTTTCCTGTTGAGCCGCCAGAAACAATTGGCTTCATCGCTGGCCTATGCTCTTTCGATATGCACCAAATTAATCCCGTTGATCTTCCTTCCCCTCCTGATACGGCAACTACCGTGGAAACAAACCATTGCCTACTGGGCCGTGACCGGTGTATTCACACTTTTGTTTTTTGTGCCTTTGCTGAATATGAATATAATCCACGGCCTCTCTAGCAGCCTCGGATACTACTTTCAGCGATTTGAATTCAACGCCAGTATTTACTATCTGGTACGCGAAGCGGGGTACTTCATATTCGGCTTCAATATTATTCAGTCCGCAGGTCCGGTATTGGCTGTGATAGCAACAATCCTGATATTAACCATATCGTTTCGTAATTTGCCATCAAATTTTGCGGCGGACATTGATCCGGGACTTTTCAGAAAGATGCTGTGGTGCATGCTTATTTATTTACTTTTTACCACGACACTTCATCCCTGGTACATCATCACACTGTTGACCATTTCTGTATTCACGACTTACAGATTTCCCCTGGTGTGGTCTGGTTTAATTTTTCTCTCTTACGCGGGATATACAGAAAATGCCTATAATGAGAACCTGTTTCTTGTTGCCTTTGAATATATCGCAGTCATTGCTTATCTTCTTTATGAAACCGTATGGATGAACCGACCAGATCACTTCTGATAATTTTCTATCGCAATCCAAAAATAGGGAAGGTAAAGACCCGCCTTGCGGCCACCGTCGGCAAAGAAAAGGCGCTGGATTTCTTCCGGAAATTGTCCCTGCACACCCGAGAGGTCACCGAAAAGCTGACCTTCGATAAGATCGTCTTTTATTCTGATTCCATTGACCTGATGGATATGTGGCCAAATGCCACCTATCTCAAAGCCTTACAGCATGGTGAAGATCTGGGAACAAAAATGGAAAATGCATTTGTGGCGGGATTTGAAACAGGGTATACATCGATCTGCATCATAGGAACTGATTGTTACGAACTTTCGGAAGGTGTGATCAAACAAGCCTTCGAAGCTTTAACCTCAACCGATACGGTTATTGGCCCCGCCCGCGATGGCGGATACTACCTGCTTGGGATGAACCAACCGCATACGACAATTTTCAAAAATAAACAGTGGAGTACCGAAACCGTTTTGCAGGATACGATCAATGATTTTGAATCGCTTGGATTGAAGTATGAAAAACTAAAAGAACTTGGCGATGTTGATACCGAAGATGATCTGCCGGATGAATTGCATTAGTCGATGGTCAATGGTCCATAGTCCATGGAGATGAGCTGCAAATTAGCAAGCTCAAATCTGACATGAGAACGGTTTAACTTTAACATTAGAATCTGAACACTCTGCATGGCGCAACTAATTTTAACTGAGATCTGGATCTATCCGGTCAAATCCCTGGGAGGCATTCCACTGGAGAAAGCCAGCGTGATGGGAAAAGGCCTGGAGTTTGACCGGCGGTGGATGCTGATTGACGATGAAGGAGTTTTTATGACACAACGCGTCAATCCCGCAATGGCTCTTTTTAAATTGCGCATCCAGGAAGGCTGGATTTCCATCTCGTATACAAAGGATGGAAAAATAATTTCTTCCTGTGAATTTAGCATAAGTACGCCAACCTCGGATAAATGGATTGCCGCCCGTGTTTGGAATGACGACGTCAAGGTGTTGGAAGTAGAGCCGGAACTCAGCAAATGGTTCTCACACCACCTGCAGACTAGCTGCAAACTGGTTGCGTTTCCGGAGGAAAAACCCAGACCTGTTGACCCTCGATACAAACTAAACAATGAACAGGTGAGCCTGGCTGACGCTTACCCTTTCCTCATCATCGGGCAAAGTTCTCTGGATGACCTCAATAAAAAACTTGTCAGCCCCGTGCCCATGAATCGCTTCCGGCCCAACTTTGTTTTCAGGGGAGGAGAGCCCTACGGGGAAGATCGGTGGCGAGATCTATCCATCGGCAAAATTCCTTTTGTCGCCGTAAAGAAAAGTGAACGCTGCGTCCTCACCACAGTTAACCAGGACACCGCGGAGAAAGAGGCCGAACCGTTGCGCACGCTTTCGGGATACCGCAAAATTGAAAATAAAGTTTATTTCGGACAGAATCTGGTAACACTTGGGCACGGCGAAGTGGCCATCGGCGATCCGGTCATTCCTGCATGAAAAATTTGCTCCCTGCAACAACTCTGCACACTTTTGCAGTATGACTTTTTTCTACCTCAAAGCCATTCATATCATTTTTATTGTAACATGGTTTGCCGGACTTTTTTACATGCCTCGCTTATTCGTATACATCCTCGAATCACACCAGAAACCCGAGCCCGAGAAATCGATATTGTTAAAGCAACTAAATATGATGGCCTCCCGCCTTTGGTTTGGCATCACGTGGCCATCTGCTATTGTGACGTTGGGCATCGGGACTGCCTTAATCATTAACCAGCCCGAATGGCTGCAACAAGGTTTTATGCATATTAAACTAACGCTGGTGTTTTTGCTTTATGGTTATCACTCTTCCCTTCAATATTTGTTTAATCAAATAAGGAAAGGAGTAGTGCGATACTCCTCCCAACAGCTGCGACTGTGGAATGAGGTTGCAACCCTGTTGCTGATCAGCATTGTTTTTACCATTGTCCTCAAAAATGCTTTGAGCATGGCATGGGGAGTGGTGGGGCTTTTGGCGGTTTCAGCGTTGATCCTGGCAGGGATGGCCCTCTATAAAAGTTACCGAAAGAATAAATAAAATACCAATGAATCGATATACCAATCATATTCATGTAATATACTTCAGCTTTCTGCTTTCTGCTTTCTGCTTTCTGCTTTCTTCATGTATTGAACAGAAAGAACAAAAACTACCCATCTACGGGGAGAAGGATGTGACAGGTACAGACACACTCTATCACACCATCGGCAATTTCGCGCTGGTAAACCAGGACAGCGTTATCGTCACCAATGAAACCCTGCTGGACAAGATCTACGTTGCGGATTTTTTCTTCACGTCATGCCGTACTATTTGTCCGATCATGAAAACTCAAATGCTCAGGGTCTACGAAGTCATCGAGAAGGATCCGCAAGTATTGCTCGTGTCTCACACCATAGACCCCGAACACGACACAGTAGGGTTGCTGCACGACTATGCTGACCGCCTGGGCGTGAAGACCAACAAGTGGCATTTCCTTACGGGGAACAAAGATTCCATTTACTACCTGGCCCAGACCAGCTACTTTGCCACCGCGATGGAAGATCAGTCTGAACCCGATGGATTTATCCACAGTGGTGCATTTTTGCTCATTGATAAAAAAGGCCGCATCCGGGGAAAGTATGATGGGACCAAAGATGAGGAAGTGAATAAACTCTTAAGGGATATTGAAATTTTGAAAAAAGAACTGTGAAAGAGTTTCAAGACTAAAGTCGAAGTCAGGGGCTTGTAAAACACTTTTTCTAGGGACGCCTGACAGTGGAACGCAATTCAGCTTGAAGATAACCTACCACAGACTCGGTCAAATCCTTTTCAACCACAGGTGTGAAAGGTGAGACGGACGGTTCATATCCGCCCTCTTCCCACGCTGAGGCTGCAGGCAAATAACCAAACGATCCGTTGGTATACCCAAAATAGAAAGTGTATGGAAACGGTGAGCGTTCCCGGATCTCATTGGAAATTTCACAAAACATTTCGACCGGAGCGCTCCAAATTGCCACATCATCATTGATTTTCAGGAAACGGACAGGAAGTTTTATCATGTTAATCCCTGTTTTGGTTGTTCGTGTATATTGGCTAAGGTCCGGTGACCACCCAAGCTCAGCACTCCTGGGCGTTTCGACTGTGAGAGATCCGGGTAGCAACCTGATTGTATCCTTTGTCGAAGAAATGTTTTTATACGCATCAAGTATCTTATCTCCTAACAACACACAAAATTGCCTCAAATGCCCAGCCCTTTCATTTGGGTATACGCTGTAAATCGGCGCAAGATTGCCCGCTGCACCATTGATAAAAAGAACCGGAGCGCCGATCTTTTGCTCAACATACTCAGAGACAACCCCCGGGACGTCTGCACTGATCCTCAGATTCTCCTGACCGAGTACTGTTCCATGAATGGGATAATTGGCGATCAGTACCAACGGATTTCCGTCCTCTTTGTCAATCCGGAGAAGCCCAATTCTGCGATCGACAACGCCATCCGGATTCAAACCAAGTGAGGCTTTTCCATCAATGTCAATCGCACGGCGATTGATATTCGCTTGTGAGAATCCCCATCCTACGCCAAATCGGGCTGGTGCGAGTTTAGCGCGAGCTTCTGCAATTCCTTCAATAAGTTTTCGTTCCAGAATAGCGGTATAAACTGTATCGACTTCATGCTGGGCAGATAATTGACTGCGATTCGCCATTGACGGAAACGGTATCCCGCGAAATTGAGCCGCAACCTCCGGGGCAGAATGTGTGTGGGTCGCCGACCACCATACATTCACCGGATTAATACTGTATCTGCTCTTGAGCATTGCGGCTACGCGATCATACTCTGCCGGAGATATTCCAAGTATGTCAGAAGAAATCAGGAAAAATTGAGTCTTGCCATCGTCGAGCACTACAATCCGATGATAAAGCAGATCCAGAATACCGGTGGATAGGCGGGGATTATAACCCCTTAACCACTGTTGATTCTGCGGTGTAATATCTATTTTTACCACGGCCGCGCGAAATCCGGTCACAGCGGTAACCCGCGCAGAAATTTTCTCCTGACCAAATGTGATATTGTTAAACAGCGCAATAATCACAACGAGTATTATCAGACCCTTACTGGACATGCCGAATTAATTTTGAGTTAGTATTGATTTACACCTTAAAAGTAGTTCCTTCTTTTTTACCTTTTATGAAATTATAAAAAAAATCCTCCATGCCGCTCTTCCGTTTCCCCAGATTCTTTTTATACATCCACGCCGCTCGTTCTGGCCCTTCGGTTTCAGTTTTCTGCTTTCTACTTTCTGGTTTCTGCTTTTTGCTGATCAGGTGCGGAGACAAATCATCGGCAAAGTTTAACCAGTACTATGTCCAGGGTGAAAAACTTTATCTCAAGCATTGCAGCAACTGTCACCAGACCAATGGCGCCGGATTGGGCAGAGTGTACCCCCCTTTAAATACATCCGACTTCATGGAAAATAATTTCGACGAAGTGATCTGTTTAATGCGTTATGGAAAAAGTGGAGAGCTGATTGTAAATGGACAACAATTCAACCAACCCATGCAGGGCGTCAGTACATTATCCGATCTCGAGATCGCCGAGATCGCAACCTACATTTACAACACATGGTCGCATGATCGCGGAATAACGGAGGTAAAGGAGGTTTCTGTAATCCTGGATAGTTGCCAAACCCGGCGCTAAAAATTTTTCAAATTTAATACCTGTTTCGAGCGCGTGTCTTTGATGCTGACCCTGGCTTTGTCAAAGGCAGGTGGGCCAAAGAAGTGGTAACGAGTAGCATCATCAGCGTGATTACTTTGTCCATGAATTCTAATCAATACCCGTTTTTACAAAAAAAATGATGTCCGCATCCGGAATTTTTGATTAAACGAAGATGATACTTTTAACAAAATTTTAACACAACTGTTCCGGGGTAATTTTGTAACTTTCATTGATCACAAAATCTTTTCTCCATGGCATCCTATACTTTAAAAATCAACAACAAGAACAGAATGTTTTTCCAGCATTGTAGGAAAAAATGCCGAAGGCAAAATACAGATCGACAAGGTGTGGGCCGTGATGGTTTGTGGATGGTACGTCAACCCTGATACAATTCGCGCGCAGGTCGAAGGAAGTATTATTATGGCCCTCGGTGCCGCGACCAAACACGCCACCCATTTCGAAGACGGAAAAGCAGTAGAGCAAAATTTTAACACCTATCAAATGCCGCGAATCTCGGACTGCCCCAATATTGAAGTTTTTGTAATGGACAACGAAGAAAAGGCCGGCGGAGTCGGTGAACCGGCTTAATACGGCCATCGCTTGCAGGGCCCCGCGAGCTGACCGGTTCAATAACACCGCTTTGATCAATCGAGCCCACGGCGATAATATTTTTAGCGATCTTGAATTGTCCGGTCAGGTTCGCATAACCTGTTATTCCATCATATAGGCCCGAATTCGCCGCGTCCATTCCTGAATTACCGGCAGAAAAAACATGCACAATCCGGGGATATTCCACACATTGTTTATCATACGCGTGCGATTCTATTCCGTAAAAATTCTCCACACCAACACCATAGGAATGATTCTGAACAGAAATACCATTCGTGATGAGTCCGGCGGTTGATTCCGGCATGAGATTACCGAAATCAGAAAAACCGGGATTCGATTTCCATGCAACGCCTTTACTTTCCTGCGATGTGTTGCCAGCGCCGGAAATGATCGTTGCCATGGCTGTCGCATGGGGATCGTAAACATCCGGCACACTTTCATGTTTGTAAACTCTCCCAACGAGATCGATGTCATTCTTATCAAAAGCATTTTCTTTCACTAAGACTCTCAGACCCTCGCCGGTGAGAGAAGGATAAAGATGGTGGACCGCATTAATGGCATTGACTGTCAGATCAAGGCCGGGAACATCACTTTCAACAGACGGGTAGCGAGTGGCGACTTCTACAAATCTTAATTCCGGAGCCTCCAGTAGTTTCTCGAGATCTTTTTTTGCTAGCGAAGAAATCCTGTAAACATTTTTTAACGCAGGATCTGACTTTATCACAGCGTTGGGTAAACTTTGAATCATCCAGGCTTTAAAACCTGAACTATCATTTACCATTACATGATAGGATGATGAAACGGAATTGTGGAAAAGATGAGGTGAGGACTTACCTTTATCACGATGGATTTCCTGAGCAAACCCATAAGATTGGATGACAAGCAGAAGAAACGTGAGTTTCGTTATGGTAAACCAGAATTTCAGCATAGGCAATCTTCCATTAAATTAGTCAATTACCGCATATAAAATTGCCGGCATGAAAAATGAAGGAAAAATTTTAAATTCCCCCTAGTCTTCATAAATTTCACTGTATCTACGTAAAATGAAAGAACAAAGGGCCATTGTTGATGCATTTCGCAAGACTGACGTAACGTTGCGAAAAACTGCGCTTGCTACCGTCGTTAAAGTGCGTGGTTCTTCATATCGCAGCCCCGGTGCGCGAATGCTGATTACCGATGATGGAAAATGGGTGGGTTCAATCAGCGGCGGGTGCCTGGAAGGGGATGCACTGCGCAAAGCCCGGCAGGTAATGACCAACAAAGTTCCGATGACCGTTACCTATGATACAAGCGAGGATAGCAACCAGAATCTCGGGATCGGGCTTGGTTGTAACGGAGTGATCGATGTGCTGATCGAGCCGGTAACTTACGAAAATGAGCACAATCCAATAAAGCTATTTGAAAGACTGATGTCCGTTAAAGAACCTGTTGCGCTGGCAACTGTTTTTTCAAACACCGTATACCAGGGAGACAAGCTTTTGATCTCCGCCAGCAAGGAAATATTCATTCAATTTCCGGATGACAAATTGAATGCGATTGTGCTGCCCGATCTTCACAGGGTCTTTGAAACGAAAAGGTCAGAGGCGAAATCATACAACTTTGAAGGTAGAGAACTGGAAGTATTCGTTGAACTGATTCAACCGTCCGTTTCACTCATGATCTTTGGCGGTGGCTTCGATGCAAGACCCGTTAGTCAGCTCGCAAAATCACTTGGATGGGAAGTAACGGTTACTGATGAATGTGTTGCCCACATCGCACCTGTATTTTTTCCTGCCGCGGATAAATTATCATTATGCCAGCGCGAATTTATAGATCGTGATTTTAATATCACCCCTTTTACAGCTTGTGTTTTAATGTCGCACAATTACGAATACGATCGCGATGTCTTAAAGAAACTCCTGGCTACTCCTACTCCTTATATCGGCATACTTGGTCCCCGGAAACGATTTGATAAAATGATAGAGGAGTTTGAAGCACAGGGTATCCGTTTGTCAGGAAGTGATCTGCACCGCATTCATTCTCCTATCGGATTGGATATCGGAGCAGAGGCACCGGATGAAATTTCGTTGAGTATCATATCCGAGATCCAGGGAAAATTCGCCAATCGCTCAGGAGGATTTCTGAAATACAGAAATGCTCCCATCCATCAGCGCGATGCGAAAAGTGATCAGGTGTTTAAACAGGTTTATCTCGATGGTGGAACCAATACAAAAACAATTGGTCAATAACCATCGCAGTACCACGTTCCTCCAAAAAAGTTCTTACTACGCAAATACTCAGCCCTATGAATTCCGGAGCAATCATCCTGGCCGCGGGCTCCTCCTCCCGCATGGGCCAATCGAAACAGATGCTTGATATCAATGGGGAAAAGCTTTTGGTCAAAACCATTCAGACTGTTTTGCAGGCAGGAATTTCCAAAGTTGCAGTAGTATTGGGTTCGGATGAAGACCGGCACAGACAAATGCTTAAAGGCCTCCCTGTAGATATAGTAAATAACCTTCATTGGAAAAACGGAATGGGCGGTTCCATTAAAGCAGGCTTGCTACACCTGACCTCGAAATATCCTTTACTGGAAGTTGTCATTGTTTCAGTGTGCGATCAGCCGTTATTAACATCAGAAAATATCTCCGCCCTTATTTCTAAATATCAGCAAACAAAAAAACCGGTCGTTGCTTCGAGATATTCAAACATGCCCGGCGTTCCGGTGCTTTTCCATAAATCCTATTTTGAAAAACTGACAACCCTTCCCGATGATCAGGGAGCAAGAAAAATCATCCTTCAAAACCCCTTAGATGCTGCCGAAGTAGAATTTTACGGAGGAGAGGTGGATCTGGATACGAAGGAAGATTATGAGAATTTCCTGGACGACACGATTGATCGGACGTAGGACTGTGGTTGCACACATGTAGAGACAAGGCATGCCTTGTCTCACAATCAAATTATCGTTATACCTTGATCTCAACATCGACCCCGCTGGGAAGTTCGAGCTTCATCAGCGCATCAACGGTCTTTGCGCTGTTGCTGTAGATATCGACAAGGCGCTTATAAGTGCAAAGCTGGAATTGTTCACGCGACTTTTTGTTTACGTGTGGCGAACGAAGCACAGTAAATTTCTCCTTCTCCGTCGGGAGAGGTATTGGTCCGCTTACAACGGCTCCGGTAGCTTTCACGGCTCTTACAATCTTCTCAGAAGATTTGTCAACCAGGTTATGGTCGTAAGATTTTAGTTTTATTCTGATCTTTTGGTTCATAATATCGCGTTAAGGAAATCGTCTAATTCCTGTTTGTTAAGTTATCCTTTAATCCTTCCAAATCCTATAATCAATCCAGGTAATCCCTTAATCTATTAATCCCGGTCTATTTAGCCACAGCAGTGCCCTTCACATCTTCAATTACTTTCTCGGCCAGGTTTTTAGGAACCGGAGCATAATGTGAGAAAGTCAGCGATGCCGAAGCACGACCGGAAGTGATGGTGCGCAGGTCGGTTACATAACCAAACAATTCTGACAGCGGTACATCAGCTTTAATAACCTGCGCTCCCGCGCGCGTATCCATTCCCTTCAACGCGCCTCTCCTTCGGTTTAAGTCACCTGTAACAGAACCTGTGTACTCATCCGGAGAAAGGACTTCAACCGACATAATAGGTTCAAGCAATTGAGGGCCTGCCTTTTTTGCTGCTTCCCTAAAACCGATGCGGGCAGCCAATTCAAATGACAACGCATCAGAGTCAACATCGTGATACGATCCATGAAATACCCTTACTTTCATCGAATCGATCGGATATCCGGCAAGGGGACCGTTGACCATAGCATTTTGAAATCCTTTTTGTATAGAAGGAATGAATTCCCGGGGAATCACTCCACCGACGATGTCATTTTCAAACTCCAAACCTTCTTTTCCATCTTCGCGCGGGGAAAGTTCAAATACAATATCTGCAAATTTACCGCGACCACCGGTTTGTTTTTTGTAAACTTCTTTATGTTCTACACTCTTGGTCAATGATTCTTTATAAGCAACCTGAGGGGCGCCCTGGTTGATCTCAACCTTAAATTCGCGTTTCAGGCGATCGATAATGATTTCCAGGTGTAATTCTCCCATTCCACGAAGGATGGTTTGACCAGTTTCCTGATCTGAATTAACCCTTAACGTCGGATCTTCTTCTACCAGTTTACCGATGGCCATACCCAGTTTATCGGCATCAGCCTGTTTCTTAGGCTCAATAGCATATCCGATCACCGGTTCAGGGAAGGTCATGGATTCCAACACCACTTTTCGTTTTTCATCGCAGAGGGTATCACCCGTTTTTATGTCTTTAAAACCAACCACGGCACCGATATCACCCGCAGAAAGTCTTTCTATCTGATTCTGTTTGTTGGCGTGCATCTGGAATACCCTTGAAATGCGTTCCTTATTCTCGGAGCGGGTATTGAATACATAGGAGCCGGACTCCAACACTCCCGAATAAGCGCGGATAAAGCAAAGACGTCCAACGAAAGGATCGGTTGCAATTTTAAAAGCCAGGGCTACAAACGGTTCTTTTTCGGTTGGCCGGATCACAACTTCTTCTTCGGTGTCCGGGTCATGAGCAATGATGTTATCCTTATCCATAGGGGAAGGCAACAATTCCATCACATAGTCAAGCATTGTCTGAACGCCTTTATTCTTGAATGATGAACCGCACACCATAGGAACGATCTTCATATCGATCGTTGCCTTGCGAAGTGCCGTTAAAATCTCATCTTCAGTGATCGTTGAAGGATCATGGAAGAATTTTTCCATCAATGATTCATCATAATCCGCAACAGCTTCCAGAAGTTTTTCACGGTAGATTGCTACATCAGCCTTCATATCATCAGGAATGGGAACTTCGTTGAAAGTCATACCCTTGTCATTCTCGTTCCAGACAATTCCGCGGTTGTTTACCAGGTCAACGACACCTTTAAAATTTTCTTCTGCACCAATAGGTAGCTGAAGCGCAACAGCATTGCTGCCAAGTTTTTCCTTTACTTGTTTGCAAACATCGAGAAAATCTGCTCCGGCACGGTCCATTTTATTTACGAAACCGATTCGTGCAACTTTGTAATTATCAGCCAGGCGCCAGTTTGTCTCAGATTGTGGTTCAACACCATCCACGGAGCTAAACAGGAAAACCAGCCCGTCGAGGACGCGAAGAGATCG
Organism: Cyclobacteriaceae bacterium; assembly: GCA_040902445.1. Taxonomy (GTDB): domain Bacteria; phylum Bacteroidota; class Bacteroidia; order Cytophagales; family Cyclobacteriaceae; genus Chryseosolibacter. The sequence continues at coordinate 29,265 of JBBDXJ010000043.1, forward strand.
GTTTACTTCTACCGTAAAATCAACGTGACCCGGTGTATCAATAATGTTAATGTGATAGTCATGGCCCCGATATTTCCAGGGAACGGTTGTTGCGGCAGATGTAATGGTGATGCCTCTCTCCTGCTCTTGTTCCATCCAGTCCATGGTTGCTGCACCTTCGTGCACTTCACCGATCTTGTAGTTTACACCGGAATAATACAGAATTCGCTCTGTGGTAGTGGTCTTACCCGCATCAATGTGTGCAGCAATACCAATATTTCTGGTGTATCTTAAATCTCTTCCCATTACTTATTTGTGAGCTGATTAGAATCTGAAATGAGAGAAAGCTTTATTGGCTTCGGCCATTCTGTGGGTATCGTCTTTTTTCTTGATAGCAGCACCTTCGCCTTTTGAAGCGGCGATGATCTCAGCAGCTAATTTGTCCATCATGGTTTTTTCTCCCCGGGCTCTGGAATAATCGATAAGCCATTTAATGCTCAGGTTGATCTTCCTTTCAGGCCTGATCTCTACCGGCACTTGAAAAGTTGCCCCTCCAACCCTGCGGCTTTTTACTTCTACCGAGGGCATGAGGTTGTTCATTGCCCTTTTCCATACTTCGAGGCCGCTTTCATTGGTTTTCTTTTCAACCTGCGCCACGGCATCGTAGAAAATGGCATAAGCACCACTCTTTTTGCCCTGTTCCATCAGGTAATTCACAAACTTGGTTACCAGGGTATCCTGAAACTTAGGATCGGGAAGTAAGTATCTTTTTTTAGGTTTTGATTTTCTCATGACTTGTCAAAATTATTTCTTGCCCTTTGCCGCTGGCGCACCTTTAACTGCGGCTCCACCCTTTGCGGCGGCTGCTCCGGCTTTAGGCTTTTTGGCTCCGTATTTTGATCTGCTTTGTGAACGACCATTCACCCCGGCAGTATCCAATGCACCGCGAATGATGTGATAACGCACTCCGGGAAGATCTTTTACACGGCCCCCACGAATCAATACAATAGAGTGTTCCTGCAGGTTGTGTCCTTCCCCGGGAATATAAGCGTTCACTTCTTTTCCGTTAGTTAACCGAACCCTGGCCACTTTACGCATGGCGGAATTTGGTTTTTTAGGGGTTGTCGTGTACACACGGGTGCATACACCCCTGCGCTGAGGGCAAGAATCAAGGGCGGGAGATTTAGACTTGAAGGTCAATTTCTTTCTTCCTCTTCTTACAAGTTGTTGAATGGTAGGCATTTATATACTTAAATTTATAAACCTGTCAAAATTAGGACTGCAAAGGTATAATAAGTAATAAAGGTTACAAAATACTTATCCAAGATTTTGTGGGTTTTCGACAGGCTCAACCACCGGCATTTCGGCACGCTCAAAGACCGGCCCCTGAGCCTGTCGAAGGGGCCGATCAGGCCTCACCCATCGTTCCCCCGAAATTCATGGGAAATTTGGGCATGTCCTCAGTCCGTTTGATAGCGCCGAAAGACGCTTCATATTTTTCTATGTTATCTTTTAAGGCCAGCAAAAACCGCTTGGCATGTTCAGGGGTAATCACAATGCGCGATTTAACCTTCGCTTTTGGTACACCCGGCATTAACCTGATAAAATCGATGACAAATTCACTGTTCGAATGCGCAATCATTGCCAGGTTTGAATAAATACCTTCCGCGATTTCCTCAGTCAATTCAATGTTGATCTGATTCTGAGGTGGTTTGTTCTTATTTTCTTCTGCTGCCATGTTAGAGGTCATTAGTCATTAGTCACCGGTCACTTGTCATTGGTCACTCGATTAAAGAGAAAAAGTCATTAGTCAAAAAGGGGTCGCCCGTTGACTAATGACTAATGACTTTTAATTAATCCTGAAGTTCTTTTTCCTTCGTCTTCGGTTCAGGACTTGTAAGGGCATCGTATTCGTCTTTGTGCGTAACGATCATATCGTTGAATTTGCGCTGACCAGTTCCGGCAGGGATCAGGTGACCTACGATCACATTTTCCTTCATACCCATCAGCCAGTCAGTTTTTCCGCGAATGGCAGCTTCGCTAAGCACTTTCGTTGTTTCCTGAAAAGAGGCAGCCGATAACCAGCTTTCAGTCTTCAGCGATGCTTGAGTAATACCCTGGAGCGTCGGCCTTGAAACCGCAGCAAGGGCATCTCTTACTTCAACTAATTTCTGATCTTTCCTTCTCAACACAGAGTTCTCGTCGCGGAATTCACGGGCAGAAATGATCTTACCGGGTTTCATAGCTTCAGAATCCCCTGCATCTACAACAACCTTCTTATCAATCACGGAATCATTTTCTTCCCTGAAAACAAATTTATCTACGTATTCGCCAGGAAGGAAGTTTGTATCTCCCGGATCGATGATCTCAACCTTCTGCATCATCTGACTTACAATGGCTTCTATGTGCTTATCGTTGATCTTCACACCCTGCAAACGGTATACTTCCTGAATTTCATTTACTAAATATTCCTGAACCGCAGTAGGACCTTTGATCAACAAGATATCTGAAGGTGTGATACTACCATCCGACAACGGCTGGCCTGCCTTCACAAAGTCATTATCCTGAACGAGAATGTGCTTCGACAAAGGCACGAGATAGCGTTTTTGCACACCATCGCGTGATTCAATGAAGATCTCGCGATTACCACGCTTGATACCTCCATAAGTCACCACACCATCGATTTCACTCACCACCGCCGGGTTGGAAGGATTCCGCGCTTCGAACAATTCTGTTACGCGTGGAAGGCCACCGGTGATATCGCGCGACTTACCCATCGTACGAGGTATTTTCGCCAATACCTGACCAGCTTTGATCTTTTCCCCTGCATCCACTGCAAGGTGAGCCCCTACCGGGATGTTATAACCTTTCGTCTCTGATTTTCCTTTTACAACCACCGCAGGGTTTTTCGTTTTATCTCTGGTGTCAGTGATCACTTTTTCGCGGTGACCTGTTTGCTCATCAGATTCTTCCTTGAAGGTCACACCTTCGATGATCGATTCGTATTCAATGGTTCCGTCAAACTCGGAAAGGATTACCGCATTGTAAGGATCCCAATAGCAGATCTCATCTCCTTTTTCAACAGTTTGTCCGTCCTTCACTTTAAGGAACGCTCCATAGGGAACGTTGTTCGTTATCAGCACCCTGCTTTTCTCTTTATCCACGATCCGGATTTCACCGGTCCGGCCCATCACCACTTTAACTGGCTTGTTGTCGTTATCGGTAGTCTCGATCACACGAATACCTTCGAACTCTACCACACCCGGAAACTTCGCTTTGATGTTGGCTTCCACTGCAATGTTTGAAGCAGTACCCCCTACGTGGAAAGTACGAAGTGTAAGCTGTGTGCCAGGTTCTCCGATTGACTGGGCTGCGATCACACCGACCGCTTCACCAGTCTGCACCATATTTCCTGTAGACAGGTTTCTTCCATAACATTTTGCGCATCCACCTATTTTGGATTCGCAGGTCAGCAATGAACGGATCTCCACTTCTTCAATGGCGGTCTCTTCGATCTTCTTCGCGATCTCATCCGTTACTTCCTGATTGGCGTCCACAATCATCTCATCGGTCAGCGGATCATAAACAGCATGCACTGTTACACGACCTACAATCCGTTCAGATAATGGTTCAACAATATCTTCATTGTCTTTCAACGCTGTTACTTTCAAACCGCGCAATGTGCCGCAATCTTCCTCAGTTACAACAAGATCATGCGCTACGTCAACCAACCTCCTCGTCAGATAACCTGCATCGGCGGTTTTCAACGCTGTATCAGCCAAACCTTTCCGCGCACCGTGTGTAGAGATAAAGTACTCCAACACATCAAGTCCTTCCTTGAAGTTTGAAAGGATCGGGTTTTCAATGATCGAGCCCACAGAGCCTGCAAGATTTTTCTGAGGTTTTGCCATCAATCCACGCATACCACCCAACTGACGGATCTGTTCCCTTGAACCCCTTGCACCGGAGTGCATCATCATGTAGATGGAGTTAAAGCCCTGCTGATCTTCTTCCAACTGCTTCATCAGCGTGTTGGTAAGGAGCGTGTTTGTGCGGGTCCAGATATCAATAACCTGGTTGTAACGTTCGTTATCTGTAATAAGACCCATCATGTAGTTGTTCCATACAGAATCAACTTCTTCCTGGGCGTTAGCCACTAATTTTTCTTTTTCAACAGGGATCTTAACATCGTTCAGACCCATTGAAAGCCCGCCTTTATAGGCCATCTGGAATCCAAGGTCTTTGATATCATCAAGGAACTTGGCGGTTTTTGAAAGACCCGCGAGTTTAAACACATCGGAAATAATGGTTTGCAGTTTCTTCTTGGTTAAAAGCTCATCTACAAAACCTACCTCGTCCGGAACGTGCTGATTGAAGAGCACGCGGCCAACAACGGTTTCAATTTGTTTGAAGGTTATTATACCGGTGTTCTTATCTCTTAAATTAGCCCTTACTTTAACAATGGCGTGTTTCGAAATTTTTCCCTCATTGTAAGCCACAATAACTTCTTCAGCGGAATAAAATTTCTTGCCTTCACCTTTAATCGGATGCTCCGGAGTGGTCTTTCTTCCTTTGGTGAGGTAGTACAGACCCAAAACCATATCCTGAGAAGGTACAGTAATAGGCGCTCCGTTAGCAGGGTTAAGGATGTTATGCGACGAAAGCATCAGCATAGATGCCTCGAGTACAGCCTCCTGACCCAGCGGAACGTGAACCGCCATCTGGTCACCGTCAAAGTCCGCGTTGAAAGCGGTACATACGAGAGGATGAAGCTGGATAGCTTTTCCTTCGATCAGCTTGGGCTGGAAAGCCTGGATACCAAGTCTGTGAAGTGTAGGGGCGCGGTTCAAAAGAACCGGATGTCCCTTCAATACATTTTCCAGGATATCCCAAATCACAGGATCTTTCCTGTCAACGATCTTCTTCGCTGATTTTACGGTCTTTACGATTCCCCTTTCAATCAGCTTGCGGATAATGAATGGCTTGAATAGCTCGGCTGCCATATCCTTTGGCAATCCGCATTCATGCAATTTCAATTCCGGACCGACAACAATTACGGAACGACCGGAATAGTCAACGCGTTTTCCGAGGAGGTTCTGGCGGAAGCGACCTTGTTTCCCTTTCAGCATGTCGCTTAAGGATTTCAGGGCCCGGTTTCCATCTGAACGCACTGCGTTCACTTTCCTTGAATTGTCAAACAGGGAATCAACAGCCTCCTGCAGCATCCGCTTTTCATTTCGCAGAATCACTTCAGGTGCCTTAATATCGATCAGTCTTTTCAGACGGTTGTTACGGATAATTACCCTTCTGTACAGATCATTCAAATCGGAAGTTGCGAAACGTCCGCCATCCAAGGGTACCAATGGGCGCAATTCCGGCGGAATAACAGGCACCATCTTAATGATCATCCATTCAGGTTTGTTCTCAATACGAGTACGCGCTTCACGGAAAGCTTCAACTACCTTCAAGCGCTTCAAAGCTTCTGCTTTGCGTTGCTGGGAAGTGTCAGTTGCAGCCTGGTGGCGCAGATCATAAGAAAGGATGTCGAGCTGAGTTCTGGACAACAACATTTCAAGGGAATCAGCACCCATTTTGGCAATGAACTTTTTAGGATCATTGTCATCGAGCAGTTGATTTTCGCGCGGCAGTTTATCAACGATATCGAGGTATTCTTCTTCGGTAAGGAAATCCAGACGATTGATACCATCTTCTTCCTTCAGACCTGGTTGAATAACCACATAACGCTCGTAGTAAATGATCTGATCAAGCTTTTTAGTGGGCAGACCAATGAGGTATCCGATCTTATTCGGAAGTGAACGGAAATACCAGATATGAGCTACCGGCACAACCAGCTCGATATGGCCCATGCGCTCACGCCTTACCTTCTTCTCCGTAACTTCCACACCGCAACGGTCACAGATGATTCCTTTATATCGGATCCTTTTGTATTTTCCACAATGACATTCCCAATCCTTCACAGGACCAAAAATTCTTTCGCAGAACAAACCACCCATTTCAGGCTTGTAGGTTCTGTAATTGATGGTTTCCGGTTGTGTCACTTCACCATGTGAGCTCTCCAGAATAGATTCCGGGGAGGCAAGACTAATGGTGATCTTGGAGAAATCGTTGTTGATCTTTTTATTTTTTCTGAAAGACATATTTTAAGTTTTCAGTTGTTTCGAAATTCTATTTAGTCAATAGTCCATGGTCGATGGTCCATAGTAGCTATCGACTATGGACCATTGACCATCGACTTTTAATCCATTGTGATTTCCAGGGCAAGGCCTCTCAATTCATGAACCAGTACGTTGAAAGATTCAGGTATATTCGGCTTGCGCATGTTTTCACCTTTTACAATGGCTTCATAAGCTTTGGCACGGCCAATGACATCGTCGGATTTAATGGTGAGTATCTCCTGCAGGATATGAGAAGCGCCGAACGCTTCAATAGCCCAAACCTCCATCTCACCGAAACGCTGACCACCGAATTGTGCTTTACCACCCAGCGGTTGCTGTGTAATGAGCGAATAAGGTCCGATCGAACGCGCGTGCATCTTATCATCAACAAGGTGACCCAGCTTTAACATATAAGCGATGCCTACTGTAACTGATTGATCAAATCTTTCACCGGTCAGGCCATCGAACAAATAAGTTCTGCCAAATTCCGGCAGGTTGGCATCCTTCAATTCTTTCTGAACTTCTTCCAGAGAAGCGCCATCAAAAATCGGGGTAGCGTATTTCTTGCTCAGTTTCAGACCTGCCCATGCAAGTACAGTTTCGTATATCTGGCCCAGGTTCATACGCGAGGGTACGCCCAGCGGGTTCAGACAAATATCCACCGGTGTTCCATCCTCAAGGAATGGCATATCTTCTTCGCGAACGATCCTGGCAACGACGCCCTTATTTCCGTGGCGACCGGCCATCTTATCACCAACTTTCAATTTGCGTTTCTTGGCAACGTAAACTTTGGCAAGCTGCACAATTCCAGTGGGCAGTTCATCCCCTACTTCAAGCGTAAAGCGTTCACGCTTGAATTCACCTGCGTAATTGTTTCGCTTGGTGAGGTAATTTTTTACAGTTTGTGCGATCAGGTCATTGGTGTGCTCATCCGAGGTCCAGTTTTCAAGGCTGACATCCGCAATGAGGTTAACCTCTTCGGCCACATTGTAATTACTCTCATCGCGGTAAATATTCTTATCCGGGAAAAGATTATTCTCAATGACCTTGGAAGTAAATTTCACTCCTTTGCTTACGAGCTCATCACCGAATTTGTGTTTCGCTCCATTGCTGGTTTTTCCATTCAATAAAGTGGTGAGCTTCTTGATCATTTCCTCGCGGAGGTCCGTAAGGTTCTTGCTGTATTTGTTTTTCAGCCCATCCAGTTCCTTCTTGGACTTGGTGCGAACATCTTTGTCGCGTTTCGGCCTGGAGAACAGTTTGGTATCGATCACCACACCTTTCAGTGATGGAGGCGCTTTCAGTGAAGCATCTTTCACGTCGCCGGCCTTGTCGCCGAAGATCGCGCGCAAAAGTTTCTCCTCAGGGGTGGGATCAGTTTCACCTTTAGGTGTGATCTTGCCGATCAGGATATCTCCTTCCTTCACTTCCGCTCCAATTCGGATAATACCGTTCTCATCCAGATGCTTAACCGCCTCTTCGCTCACATTTGGAATTTCGGAGGTGAGTTCTTCTTCACCGCGTTTCGTGTCGCGAACTTCCAGTTCAAATTCTTCAATGTGAATGGATGTATAAATGTCATCGCGCACTACGCGTTCTGAAATTACGATCGCATCCTCGAAATTATATCCCTGCCACGGCATGTAGGCAACGAGCAGGTTGCGGCCCAGGGCCAGTTCACCGTTTTGCGTTGCATATCCTTCGCACAGAGGCTGACCTTTTGCAACCTTTTCACCCTTTTTCACAAGGGGTGTCAGGTTAATACAGGTATCCTGGTTAGTTCTTCTGAACTTGATAAGGCTATAGGTTTTGAATTCATCATCGAAGCTGATGAGTTTTTGTTCATCATTCACTTCATATTTGATGGTGATCTTTTTCGCGTCAACGCTTTCAACTACACCATTTCCTTCAGCAAGGATCAGGGCGCGTGAATCAAGGGCAACCTGACCTTCAAGACCAGTACCCACGATCGGGGCTTCAGGTCGCATCAGTGGCACTGCCTGGCGTTGCATGTTAGATCCCATCAGCGCACGGTTTGCATCGTCGTGTTCCAGGAAGGGAATTAACGAGGCAGCAACCGACACGATCTGGTTGGGAGCGATGTCCATGTATTTCAGATCTTTCGGTTCCACAACGGGGAAGTCACCTTCAAAACGGGATTTGACCTTCTCGTCTATGAATTCACCCGAAGCTTTGATCTGAACGTTAGCCTGCGCGATGTAATTAGTATCTTCTTCTTCCGCAGTCAGGAAAATAACAGGTTCTTTAACTTTTACTTTTCCGTTCTCAATTTTGCGGTAAGGTGTTTCAATAAAACCCATTTTATTCACCTTGGCGTGAACACAAAGTGAAGAGATCAATCCGATATTCGGACCTTCGGGCGTTTCGATCGTACACAGGCGACCATAGTGGGTGTAGTGAACATCCCGAACCTCGAAGCCGGCGCGTTCGCGTGAAAGTCCGCCCGGACCGAGCGCAGACATCCTGCGTTTGTGTGTGATCTCCGCCAGCGGATTGGTTTGATCCATGAACTGGGAAAGCTGATTGGTTCCGAAGAACGAGTTAATGACCGAAGACAGGGTACGCGCGTTGATGAGGTCAACGGGTTTGAAGTCTTCATTGTCGCGTACATTCATTCTTTCCTTGATGGTTCTTGCCATACGGGCGAGACCGACACCAAACTGAGAATACAACTGTTCCCCTACTGTTCTGACCCGGCGATTGCTCAGGTGATCGATATCATCAACCACAGCTTTCGAGTTGATCAGACCGATGAGATATTTTACGATGAGGATAATATCTTCTTTCGTTAACACCCTTTGGTCATAACCCAGGTCAAGACCGAGTTTCTTGTTGATCCTGTATCGGCCTACTTCACCCAGATCATAACGTTTTTCACTGAAGAAAAGGCTTTGGATAATGTCCCGCGCCGTTTGCTCATCAGGGGCTTCGGTATTCCTCAGCTGGCGATAGATGTATTCAACAGCTTCTTTTTCAGAGTTGGAAGTATCCTTGGCAAGGGTATTGAAAATAATATTATAGTCTGCAATGTTGATATCATCGCGGTGCAGGATAATGGATTTTACGCCAGAGTCAATGATAACATCAACATCTTCTGCTTCGATGACGTGGTCGCGTTCCAGCAAGACTTCATTGCGGTCGATTGAAACAACCTCGCCGGTATCTTCATCCACGAAATCCTCTGTCCATGTTTTCAACACCCGGGCGGCGAGTTTCCTGCCGACAATTTTCTTCAGCGTATTTTTACCTGCTTCGACTTCTTCTGAAAGGCCGAACAGGTCGAGTATATCTTTATCCGAGCCGTAACCGATTGCGCGAAGCAGGGTTGTGACGGGGAATTTTTTCTTGCGGTCGATGTAGGCATACATGACGGCGTTCACGTCAGTGGCGAACTCGATCCAGGATCCCTTGAAAGGAATTATCCTTGCAGAGTACAGCTTCGTTCCATTGGTGTGTTTGCTCATGGCAAAGAACACTCCGGGAGAGCGATGCAACTGTGAAACGATGACGCGTTCGGCGCCATTGATCACAAATGAACCTTTCTCTGTCATGTAGGGAATGTTGCCCAGGAACACTTCCTGCTCGATGGTTTCGAAATCCTCATTATCCTCATCGTTGCAAGTCAGCCGCAATTTGGCTTTCAGCGGAACGGAGAACGTAAGGCCCCGGTCAATACATTCGTCTACATTGTATTTGGGAGGATCAATAGTGTAATCAACGAATTCAAGGACAAAATTTTCGCGCGAATCGCTTATCGGGAAGTTCTCCGCAAAAACCTTGTAGAGCCCTTCATTTTGTCTTTTTTCCGCCGGCGTTTCTATCTGTAAAAAATCTTTGAAAGACTGGAGTTGCAGATCCAGAAAATCAGGGTAGTCGAGAATTTTCTCAATGGATGAAAAATCGATTCGACCATTATTAATCTTCTTTGCCAAGGTATGTTTCGTTTTAGGTTTTAAATCCTGGACTAGAACAATAGTGAAAGCTCAGTTAGTTCGAGTTCAGAGGGCCACGGGGCACAAATAGGGATAGACCCCGTCTCAATTCCACCCCGATTTTAACGGGGCGCGAACCAGACACGGGGTCTAACCGAAGCTTTCAGAGAGAACTCTTCTTTCTTCAAGAAGATTATTTCAACTCTACTTCGGCACCGGCCTCGGTGAGTTGCTTCTTAAGATTTTCAGCTTCGTCTTTAGGCAAACCTTCTTTAATGGTTTTGGGAGATCCATCAACCATGTCTTTGGCTTCTTTCAGGCCAAGACCAGTAAGTTCTTTTACTAATTTTACGATTTGAAGTTTGTTAGCACCGGGTGCCTTCAACACAACATCGAAGTTGGTTTTTTCAGCAGCAGCAGCTCCACCGCCACCAGCTCCTGCAGCAGGACCAGCAACAGCTACTGCAGCAGCTGCAGGTTCAATGCCATAAGTTTCCTTTAAATAAGAAGCTAATTCGTTAACTTCTTTAACGGTGAGTTCAACAAGTTGATCTCCAAGAGCTTTTATATCAGCCATTTTTATAAAATTTAATTAATTCAGGTTTCGAAAATTATTTATTGTTTGTTACCGCGTTCTTCCAGTGCTTTTACCAGGCCTGCAACGATATGCTTACTGCTCAAAAGTGCAGAGAGTACATTTTTGGCCGGTGATTGCAGCAGGGAAATGATTTCTCCCAGAAGCTCATTCTTGGACTTGAGCTCGCTGAGCAGATTCAGATTTTCATCCCCTACGTAAATGGAAGTGTCGATGGAAGCACCTTTCAATACAGGCCTGCCTTCCATCTTTATGCGAAATTCACGGATCACCCTGGCCGGTGTATTACCGATCTCTTTGGAGAATATCACTCCGGAGAAACCATGCAGCACATCAAACAGAGGTTTGAAATCCGTTCCTTCCTGCCTTTCGAGGGCTTTGCGAATCAGGGTGTTCTTATATACACCATATTCAACGCCGTTTTTGAAGCACAGCCTTCGGAAATTATTCACCTGGGCAACCGTAAAACCCGATGCATCGGTGATATAGAAGTGGCTGTGGTTCGCAAACTTCACGGCCAGCTCGTCTATTATAATTACTTTTTCTTCTCTGGTCATTGTTTTTAGATCTTAAGCACCAGTAATCGAATTTGCGTCAACCGAAATTCCCGGACTCATGGTAGTGGAAAGGGTAATGCTTCGGAAGTAAGCGCCTTTCGCTGAGGCTGGTTTTAACTTGGCTAACATTTGGATCATTTCTGCAGCATTGTCCCGGATTGCATCGGCCGGGAAGGAAGCTTTGCCAATACCCACATGGATGATACCTTGTTTATCAATTTTGAAGTCGATCTTACCGGCTTTCACTTCTTTCACCGCCTTACCGACTTCGAGCGTAACAGTTCCTGATTTTGGATTTGGCATAAGACCGCGGGGACCCAGTATCTTACCGAGCTTACCGACTTTTGCCATGACAGTTGGTGTACAGATGATTACATCAATATCTGTCCAGCCTGCTTCTATCTTTTTAATATAATCATCAAGCCCAACGTGGTCGGCACCCGCATCATTTGCTTCCTGATGTTTGTCAGGAGTAGAAAGGACAAGCACGCGAACGGTCTTACCGATGCCATGCGGTAATGAAACCACACCGCGAACCATTTGATCGGATTTTTTTGGATCAACACCCAAACGAATATCCAGGTCAACGGATGCGTCGAATTTTGTGAAGGTGATTTCCTTCACAACTTTTGCTGCTTCTTCCAGAGTGTAAACTTTCCCCGGAGTGTATTTTGCCAAGACAGCTTTTCTGTTCTTTGAGATTCTTGCCATGTCTTTAATTATTTTTCCCAGGGGGCTGTTCCCGAAATTGTCACACCCATACTCCTTGCCGTTCCGGCTATCATTTTCATAGCCGATTCTATTTTAAAAGCGTTCAGGTCGGGCATTTTTGTTTCTGCGATGGTCTTAACCTGGTCCCAGGTGATGGATCCCACCTTTACGGTCTTAGGTTCAGCTGAGCCTTTCTGTTTCTTGGCGGCATCCATTATCAATATGGCAGCCGGAGGTGTCTTAATGACGAAGTCGAATGACTTGTCATTATATATAGTGATCAATACAGGCAATACCTGACCTGGTTTGTCCTGCGTACGGGCATTGAATTGCTTGCAAAAGTCCATGATATTCAGACCCTTGGAACCCAATGCAGGTCCAATCGGAGGAGCCGGGTTTGCCGCTCCGCCCTTAACCTGTAATTTTAAATAACCTGTAACTACCTTTGCCATATTCTTAGCTCAAAATCTTAATCTAATTTTTCAACCTGCAGGTAACTCAACTCAACCGGCGTGTTGCGGCCGAATATCTTCACCATTACATTGAGTTTCTTCTTGTCTTCAAAGATCTCTTCAACAGTTCCGGTAAAGCCACTGAAAGGACCATCCATTACTTTGACTGATTCACCTTTAATAAAAGGTGTTTCCAGCTTCACTTCAAATTCATCTATCTCGTCTACCTTTCCCAGGATCCGGTTCACCTCAGACTGGCGTAACGCCACAGGATCTTTGGAGGCGCCGGTTCCATTGTTTCCTAAAAAACCAATGACGCCGGGAATATTATTTACGGTGTGATAGGCCTCCCCATTACCTAAATCCGCGGAAAGCAGGACATACCCGGGAAAAAAATTCCTCTCCCTAACACGCTTCTTTCCATTTCTCATTTCATATACCTTCTCGGATGGAATTAATACCTGAGGAATAAATTCTCCCAGCTTTGAGCGTTCGATCTCCGTCTCCAGGTAAGATTTCACCTTCTTTTCCTGGCCACTGACTACCCTGAGAACGTACCACTTCAGTTCACCCATTCCAATAAAAGATTAAAATCCCGTATAAAACGCCTGCATTCCGGTCTTGAAAACCCAATCAACAATACCGATAACAACGGCAAAAATCATAGACGCAACCAGTACCAGAACGGCGCTGGACTGCAATTCACTGAATTTAGACCAAGTCACCTTGTTCTTGATCTCTTCCCAGGATTCCGAAATATAAGTTGTTAACTTCTCCATGGTTTCTTACTTGCACGGGTGGAGAGACTCGAACTCCCAGCCAACGGTTTTGGAGACCGCTACTCTACCAATTGAGCTACACCCGTTTATTCCTACTTTAGAAGCCTTTTTACTCAGCTTTTCAGGTTAACTTGCCCAATCCCCTGAGCCGCACCCGTATACTCAGCCCAAAAGGACTGCAAAGGTAGACGAAAACAATAAAAAAACAAAAGCGTTTCTGAGAAAAATCTCAGAAACGCCGGCCCTCAATTCTCCCCTTTAGGGGAGATTAAGAGGGGCTAGTCAAGAATTTCAGTAACCTGACCTGATCCAACAGTACGTCCACCTTCGCGGATGGCGAACCGAAGACCTTTTTCCATAGCGATCTTATTGATCAGCTGTACGTCAATGGAAATGTTGTCGCCAGGCATAACCATTTCAACACCGGCTGGCAACATGATCTCGCCTGTAACATCTGTAGTCCGGAAATAAAACTGAGGACGGTACTTATTAAAGAACGGAGTATGACGGCCGCCTTCTTCCTTCGACAATACGTATACTTCAGCTTTGAACTTGGCGTGAGGAGTTACCGAGTTAGGTTTACAGATAACCATACCCCGTTTGATTTGTTCTTTTTCAATACCGCGGAGCAGAAGGCCAACGTTATCACCAGCTTCTCCTCTATCGAGGATCTTGCGGAACATTTCAACACCCGTAATAGTAGAGGTAAGGTTTTCCGCGCCCATACCAAGGATCTGAACTGCATCGCCCGTTTTGATTATACCGCGTTCAATACGACCGGTAGCAACAGTTCCGCGACCCGTGATCGAGAATACGTCTTCAACAGGCATCAGGAAGTCTTTATCTATTAATCTAATCGGGATGGGAATAAACTCATCAACCGCGGTCATCAGTTCTTCAACTTTTTCAACCCACTTCGGTTCACCATTCAAAGCCCCTAAAGCTGAACCTCTGATTACAGGCATTGTATCGCCAGGGAAATTATATGCAGACATCAGCTCGCGAACTTCCATCTCAACCAGATCCAGCAACTCGGCATCATCAACAAGATCAACCTTGTTCATGAATACAACAAGCGCAGGTACACCAACCTGGCGAGCGAGAAGAATGTGCTCGCGGGTCTGTGGCATTGGTCCGTCAGTAGCAGCAACAACGAGAATTGCACCGTCCATTTGAGCAGCACCCGTAACCATGTTTTTAACATAGTCAGCGTGGCCCGGACAATCTACGTGCGCATAATGTCTTTTCACAGTTGAGTACTCAACGTGTGAAGTATTAATCGTGATACCTCTTTCTTTTTCTTCAGGAGCGTTATCGATTGAAGAGAAATCGCGCATAGAAGCAAGTCCTTTAGCGGAAAGAACTTTTGTAATCGCCGCAGTAAGAGTTGTTTTGCCGTGGTCAACGTGACCGATGGTACCGATGTTTACGTGTGGTTTCGACCGATCGAATGTTTCTTTAGCCATATTTGAAAATCCCTTTTAAAGTTTAAAGTATAAAGTGTTTAATTAAATTTGTTACAATCTAAAATCCTCTCTTCCAGAGAGAACCACACCCTAAACATTTTAAGCCTCTTGAATAAGGGTTAACTTATTTTTTATTCGAATTATAGATCCGCTCTTGTGGCGGATGATCTTGGCTGTGTTTGCTAGGCACAGTTGTGATCATAACTGGGTAGAGACAAGGCAGCCTTGTCTCTACAGAGCCGTTGAACAGGATTGAACTGTCGACCTCTTCCTTACCAAGGAAGTGCTCTACCACTGAGCTACAACGGCTTCTTAAGGAACCAGGTACAAGGAATGAGGCAAACCTGTACTTCGTTCCTTGTACTTAAAAGAGCGGGAGACGATCCGCCAGTGGGCGGACGCGACCTGCCTCCTAAATATTGATCATCCATTAGACGACCGTGTCAAAGAGCGGGAGACGAGGTTCGAACCCGCGACCTATAGCTTGGAAGGCTATCGCTCTACCAACTGAGCTACTCCCGCATTTTTAAATGACGAATTGCGAATTACGAATGACGAATGTGAAATAGCAAATTTGGACCATATATTCCGGCATTCGTAAATCGTCATTCAACATTCGTCATTTGAAGTGGGGGAAATAGGATTCGAACCTATGAAGTCATAAGACAACAGATTTACAGTCTGTCCCAGTTGGCCGCTTTGGTATTCCCCCGGCAATTACATTAAAAAAAAGAACTGTTTTCCCCGCCTTCATTGCACCGCTAAAAAAACAGGAGTGCAAAATTATACGGTTTTATACTTTTTCAAAACTTAAATGCTGATTTTCCTTTCTTTTGAAGAGAAACAGGCCATTACATTACTATAATGTCGGTGATTATGCCTGCTCCGAATTCATTTTTGAATAATTCGAGCACCTGGCATTTATGCATCGAGAAATCGTGCTTCATGGAAGGGGAGTCCAATTCCACGAAAAGGACCTGATTGCGGATATATATTTTTCTTGTGCGTTTAGCGATTGGCTTGCCTGCAAGCCGTTCCCACGAACCGATCAGGTTAGCTTCATCAAACTTGGTAGTGAGCCGGTAAGAGTTGAGCAATTCCCGGATTGCCTGACCCATGGTTTGAAAATCGCCCCTTGAATTTCTATTGCTCATACTGGTGTAAAATTCCTCCTGCAACGCTAAAAACTGAAGAAGAAACGTTTATCTGTCTCAATAATGCCGCCGTGCGGTCTGGCCTTGCGTCAGTAATAAATAATTGGCCAAGCTCATCATTTTTAATGAGCTCCAGAAGTCTTTCAATTCTAAAATCGTCCAGTTTGTCAAAAATGTCATCCAATAACAGTAAAGGATTGAAGCCCTTTTGCCGCTTAACGACCTCGAACTGCGCCAGTTTCAGCGCAATTATAAAAGACTTTTGCTGTCCTTGCGACCCCAATCGCTTCAGGTCACCAGGTCCCAACGTAAAGTGATAATCATCCCGGTGAATACCAAAACTGCTGCGTTGCAAAGCCAGGTCGCGCGATCGGTTTTGACGCAGACCTTCCTGAAAAGACATGCTGTTCAATTCACTATTATATAAGACCGTCGCCTCCTCATCGGCGACTATAAAATTGTAATATCTTTTAAAAACTGGTGAATACTCGCCTATAAATAGCCTTCTTTTTTCAAAAACTAATTTGCCAAAGCGGATCAGCATATCATCATAAGTGTCCAGGGCAATACCATCGAAACTATTCATTTCAGAAAATAATTTCAATAAACTGTTCCGTTGTTTCAGGGCCTGGTTGTATTGGATTAGGGCTTCGAGGTATGAACGATCCAGTTGTGAAATGATACTGTCAAAAAACCTTCTCCTCGATTCGCTTCCTTCCTTCACCAGGTCTGTATCGTCAGGAGCGATAAGCACTACCGGATATTTTCCGATGTGGTCGCTGAGTTTTTGATATTCATTTACTCCTTCTTTAAAGACCTTTTTGGAGCCGGTTTGAAAGGCACTCGTGATTTCGTTAATGTCGTTTGCCTGTTTGAAGACGCCTTTTAAAAAAAAATGTTGCTCCCCATGCCGGACACAAAATGCATCGGGACCTGAAACAGCGCTTTTTGTGAGTGCCAGGTAGTATATCGCATCGAGTAAATTTGTTTTGCCACTACCGTTTTTTCCTACCAAAACATTGATTTTCGAAGAGAAATTAACCCTGGCTTCAGCGTAATTTTTGAAATTGATCAGCTGGAGCGATTTTAATTGCATACAGTTTTACACCTAAAGTTTGGCGAATGTTCGTTCGGGGGTTAATTTCGCAGTTCAAAATTAGGAATATGCCTACGACAACCAAAGCGAAGAACCCTTCCGCGGGTAAGGCGGATGAGCCGGTAAGCAAGGAAAAGGGATCAAAAAAGGAGTTTTCAAAGGAGAATTACCTCTTTTGGTACGAAAACATGCAGTTGATGCGGAAATTTGAAGAGCGCGCCGGCCAACTCTATGGCATGCAAAAAATCAAAGGTTTTTGTCATTTATATATTGGCCAGGAAGCTTGTGTATCCGGAGCGATCACGGCATTAACCAAAGATGATAAATGGATAACGGCCTACCGGGATCACGGGCATCCCCTGGGTCTGGGTACGGATCCCAAAGCTATAATGGCCGAATTGTTCGGAAAAGAAACCGGTATTTCAAAAGGCAAAGGCGGCTCCATGCATATGTTCGACAAGGAACGAGGTTTCTTTGGAGGTCATGGAATTGTCGGTGGCCAGATCCCGCTTGGGGCAGGAATCGCATTTGCCGAAAAATATAACAAGACCAAAAATCTTTGCATGTGCTATATGGGCGACGGCGCCGTGCGGCAAGGTTCCTTTCACGAAACCCTGAACTATGCCATGCTGTGGAAATTGCCCGTGATCTTTGTTATTGAAAACAATGGTTATGCTATGGGGACCTCGGTGAAACGCAGCTCTAACGTTACCGAATTATATACTTTGGGCGAGGCATTCGATATGCCTTCTGAACCGGTGGACGGCATGAGCGCAGAAGCCGTTCATATCGCCGTTGCCAGGGCTGCCGAAAGAGCGCGGAATGGAGAAGGACCTACGCTGCTAGAGTTCAGAACCTACCGTTATAAAGGTCATTCAATGTCTGACCCCGCGAAATACCGCAAGAAACAAGAAGTGGAGGAGTACAAGCAACGCGATCCCATTGAAGTCGTTAAAAGAACAATTCTTGAAAAAAAATGCGCCACGGAAAAGGAGCTTGAGGTAATAGACAAACGCATCGGCGAGCAGGTGGAAGAGAGTGTCAAATTTGCTGAAGAATCAAAATACCCTGACCCTTCCGAGGCACTCAAAGATATTTACGCGCAGAAAGATTATCCCTATATCACCGATTGAAATATGGGTCAGCTGACTCGTTCCCATTTTTGTAAAGTATAATCTAATTTGTAGTTTTGCGCCCCCACTTCCGCTTGTCGGAAAAGAAACAGAATGATAATGGCTAAAAAGGTAGAACATAAACATGAACTGGTAGAGAATCCACAGGCGCTTGCGGAAAAGCTGCAGGGCGCGGAGAATTGGATGGAACGCAATCCTAAAACGGCTATTGGCATCTTAGCCGCCGTCGTCTTGATTGTTGGAGGCTATTTTGGATTCCAATATTATAAGGATAGCCAGGAAGGCGAAGCGCAACGGGAAATGTTTCAGGCGGTTTATTATTTCGAAGCAGACAGCCTGGATCTCGCCCTAAATGGCGATGGGAACAATCTCGGATTCGTTGCTATCATTGAGGACTACGGAATAACGGATGCGGCAAAACTGGCGAATTACTATGCCGGTATGGCTTTTCTCAAACAGGGAAAGTTTGAAGTTGCCAGATTGTATCTCGAAGACTTCAGCTCTAACGATCTCTTGATTCAGGCCAGGGCCTATAGCCTTATCGGCGATACTTATATGGAGGAGAGCAACTACGAAGATGCAGCGCGTTATTATGACAAAGCCGCCAGCTACGAGCCTAACAAATATTTTTCCCCCGCTTACCTCATGAAGGCAGCCCTTGCTTTTGAAAAGAATAATCAACAAGACAAAGCGATCGCAGCTTACGATAAGATCATTAACGAATATTATGATTCGCCTGAGTTTCAGGAGGCGAGAAAATATAAGGCTAAACTGGAAACCCAATCCTGAAAATCCTTGAATTTCTAATGTAAAGGGGATAGCATTTTTTGTCTATCCTTTTTTTGTTTTCCGGGATAACACACGTATCTTTATAATAAATTACACGTGTATGACGACAAAACTGACATTAACGGTAGAGAAAAAAATTATTGATCGCGCAAAGCAGTATGCCCAAAAAACCGGTCGAAGTCTCTCTGATCTTGTGGAATCTTACCTGGATAATATTACAAGCACAGAAGCTGAACCTGTTAATGAATTGCCTGAAGATATTAAAAAGCTTTTCGGTTCAGTCAAAATACCGTTAGGATTGAATCATAAAAAAGAGATCCGTAAGATTTTAGCGAACAGGAAAAAATGAAGAATATCTTTTTAGATACCGATATTCTTATCGATTTTTTAGGTGACCGTAAACCTTTTTCGCGGTTTTCTCTAACAATTTTCTTAAATGCTTACAATAAGAAAATCACGGTTTATAC
Organism: Cyclobacteriaceae bacterium; assembly: GCA_040902445.1. GTDB lineage: Bacteria > Bacteroidota > Bacteroidia > Cytophagales > Cyclobacteriaceae > Chryseosolibacter. The sequence continues at coordinate 48,572 of JBBDXJ010000043.1, forward strand.
CTCGGGCAACTCCATTACAACCGCTTACTACATACTTAGCAAACAAACCACCGAAAAACATGCCCGTGAGCTTATCGTTGGTTTAATGCATCAGATTACGATTATCCCGGTTACTGAAAATATATTACAAAATGCATTCTCTTCAAATTTTGCTGACGTCGAGGATGCCGTTCAGTTTTTCAGCGCATTGACTGTAAGTGATATGTATTGTATTGTAACCAGAAACATTAGAGATTACAGAAAGAGTACGATACCTGTATTTAGCTCCGAAGAACTTCTGCTAAAAGATCTCTCAAAATAATAAATATGGCCGGACCATTA
>JBBDXJ010000044.1:0-1259 GCA_040902445.1 Cyclobacteriaceae bacterium
TTGACCCGTAAGGTGAGGGTTGTATCAGGGATTCACGATGCAATCGCGACTCATGGCCGGTGCTATGCGAAAGTTCATGGTACAACGTCGCATAAAATTCGTCTGAGGTAGTGAAATTGCTTCGCTCAGGAATCGTTACCCTGTCCAGTTTAGGATTGTAATGTGGCTCATCCCCTCCGTGTTGTATTGCGGGCTTGTTGGTCATTTCAGCCACAATGCGTTCACAACCATCAATCGGATCATTCTGGTACTTTGCAGGTAGCTTGAACCGTATCCCTTCAACACAGTCGATGTTAAAAACATTATAGTACCTGAGAAATGGAATGGATTTTACATCCTCGCCATTTTCAATCAGAAGTTTTTTGTAATATATAACCGGAATGCTTTCAGATCCCTTCTTAATGCAGCCTCCCAGTTCTTTTGCCTGGAGAAAGGTCATAAATAACGGATACTCAAATCCTGAGTTCACAAGTATCATCGCGTTGATTCCCCGGTAAGGTTTACCGGATAAATAATTACGGGCCGGACCGAAAGAATTCCACGTCTGTTTCCAGGGCGGCATTCCCTGCTGAAGCTTGTCAAGGATCATGTTGTTGATGATCGCGTACATGTCTTTCTTTTCATGTGTTGTTTTCATAAAGCATCTGTTTGATTAAACTTTGTTTTGATGCTTGTGAAAACCGGGCTTTTGCCTGACCGGAATTGAGGGCAGTAAACCGCGGGTTAGGCCATGAGTATCCGGCTTTAATGGAGGGCACCTTCAGGGCGGAGGCCGTTCATGCCGGATACTATTGGCCGCAGTCAGGCAAAAGCCCGAACTTTGCTATCCAAAACACGTTGTGGATGATTTTATGATCTCCAAAATGTTAGTGCCCTTTAAGAATCCGGACCAGGGCGTTTTCGCCGTACAAAATTGATAACTTGGCAAAACTATTTTTATTCGATGATCCCCTCAAATGACATAATCAATACCATGGAAAGCTCACGAATCGCACGGCCCATAGGGACTACCCTCGACCGTTTTATCAAGCTCAACCAGGACCAGTTCCAATATGCCAGCGGAGAATTATCTCAACTGCTCCGCGACATCGCCCTGGCGTCTAAGGTGGTGAACCGTGAGGTCAACAAAGCAGGACTGATCGATATTATGGGAGCGGCGGGTTCTATCAATACGACAGGGGAAGCGCAACAAAAACTCGATGTGCTCGCCAATATTCGTATTACGCGGGCGCTCATGAAAGGAGGAGAAGTTTGAGCCC
>JBBDXJ010000045.1:0-1256 GCA_040902445.1 Cyclobacteriaceae bacterium
GGAGATGAAATGGTATCACTCATAAACTAAATATTAAATCAATGGTGGGGAAAAAATTGTGCCGTTTCGGGTCCACAGTCGACGGTCCGCGCACCACAGCATCAGGGGTTGTCCACAGTCGACAGACCACAGCAGCAGTTTCAACTCTTGATTAAACTTTGTGTTGTCAACAGTTAATAATTAACACCTAAGAATCTTTAGGTAAAATCAGCAAAGGTACTTTCGAGTTAAAAGCCACGTCCACTGATTTACTCGAAAGAAATAATTTATCAAACCATCCTCTCTTCTGATTGGTAAATAGAACGGCGAGAGAAGCTTTGGACCTGCGCACATCTTTCTCAAGATGCCACCCAAGGGACTGATCAACATTAAATTTCTGAAATTTAAATGTTAGATCCGGTCGTTTATAACGTTTGGCGACCTGTTCAAGTTTTTTCTTCGCCTCGTCAACATCGGCCAGGTAATCGTAGTGGTAAACCGATATCTTTGCGTTCAAACGTTTGGCGAAATCCCTGACCTGTTTTAACTCCTGCCCTATTTGGTTAAGATCGGAAGCGTAAAGAATATGTCTTACAGGATTTTTGCGGTAATTTTTGGGTATGACAAAAACAGGGATGGGAGAAGAGTTAATAATTCCCGAGGCATGGGTACCGATGATCTTTTTAAGCCGGCCCGCTCCCCGTGTGCTCATACAGATGGCGCTTGCCTTGATCTCGCGGGCGTAGTCTACAATAGCCTCCTGAACATCTGCACTTTGCTGTACGACAAACTCAGTTCCTGATTTTTTGATGCTTTGGGAAATACTTTTAATAAACTTCACCAGCTCCTTGAGCGCATTTTCCTTTTCCTCTTTAACATAGGCATCATACCTTGCATCGCTCCACCGGGTTGGTTTCATATATGGAATACAATGATAGAAAACCATAGAGGTTTTACTTTGGGCAGCCAACTGAAGGGCAAATCGAATTCCCCCTTTAGAGTTGGCTGAAAAATCAGTCGGGACCAAAATCGTGCTCGCCATAGTGTTTATTGGGTATACGAGAAACTACCCCTCAAGAATAGTGAAATAAATATACCAATTTGGTGATATTCATCAGCCAAAAGTGCAATAATCATAGTCCGAAAAGACCAACTATGTGAGCCCGTGCCTTATTCACCGAAAAAAGCTGATAAAAATCATCATCTTATTTGATATTCCTCAAAATTAACTCTACTTTGTCACAACTAAGTTGCTGATTTTTTGTTAGTTCCATACA
>JBBDXJ010000046.1:0-1252 GCA_040902445.1 Cyclobacteriaceae bacterium
TCCTTCGGTTTCTCAGCTGCCGTTGTTTGAAATTTTACTGCCATAAATATTAGGTGATAGTATCCGGTGCGTAAACGTCTGTAATGATCGCGAATGACTCTTCCCTGGTTGGTTTCACGTCGCCGCGGAACGCTACAAAGAATGAGTATTCGAAGGTGTCAGCCTGAACAGGTGTAATAACCACCTGAGTTTGTAAACGGACCCCAATGTTCAGGGAATCGAATCCACCCATGACAATGGTTGTCCGGTTGCCTGGCGCCAACAGGTTATCTGGTGGCTTGGTTGTGTGAAGGAATCTGTGATTTGCGAGTACCGGTGGCCGTTGTAAAGGATTATAATTGGCATCTATCATCAACTGGAGCTGTCTCCAGACGTTAGGGGTCATGATGGAAGTGTTTAATTTTTCCTCTGGTAATCCGTTGTCGTCCGCGACTAAAGCCATTGCATAAATAAATGGATCGTAAGACGTAATAAGTCCGTTCGCGTCGTAGTTGTTAACATTTGAATAGTTCACAATTCCCTGAGGTTCGGCACCTGTCCCGGATCCGAATAAACACGCCGTGTCAATGCTGTTAGCAACTGAACGGTTGAACACTGTGCGCAATGCGCTGTTAATGTTGTGCGCGTCCTGGAGCTGTTCACCACTGCAAGTCACAAATCCACGAAAAGTTTTTGCTGAAAATTCCACGTCTGAAAAGACCACCGTTTTATCGGTCGTGCTGGCGCTCTCTGCCTTCCACTCGAAAGTCGGATAAGTTGTAATTTTCACCCAGCGTGTTGTCGGCTCATTCATTGTGAAGACGTTGGCACCGGACCGCACAACGTGCGAATGAGATAAACCACCGTCAAGCAGCTGGGAAGAAAGAAACTCCGTAAGCATTACCGATGTGGTAGCTCCTTTTGCAACGTGGCCCATAGCGCGGGCGGTAATCTCGTCTTTAGGTTTACCTGTTGCGAGTGCCGCCATCACAGCGTAAACGTCCGCCTTTCTTAGATCTTCATGAACATCATAATTCCGAAGTACAAAATCCTGAATAGGCTTTACCTTATTTACCGGAACAGATTTTTTTATCTGGAAGTCGAAAAATTTATTTTCATCTTCCTCCTGCAATCCTTGGTCCTGGTTCATCTTGCCGAAGGCTTTTTGTTTTCGCTTTTCCTCCTGTTCCTTCAGCACTGTAATCTCCTCGTCGAGGACCATGATCTCGCCCTGAATCTGTCTTTCCCTTTTCTTTTCGTCAGGTGTAAGGTG
>JBBDXJ010000047.1:0-8084 GCA_040902445.1 Cyclobacteriaceae bacterium
GAAAGTTGCTTACCACTTCAGCAACTACTGTGGGTAGTTTACATTCCGGAGTATTTTCGCATCCGGCGGCTGTATCATTTTCACGGGATGCGTTTTGAGAAAATCTCGCGGACTTATGCTTCCATTTTCCGAAAACTTCATTAGATACGAATAAGCTTTATCTTCCCATATGGTGAGCAGCGGTTCGGGTTGTTGTGTTTCGGGGTTGAAAAAACAGGTGGCCAGTTTATGTTTGTCCCTGCTGTTTATCAGGAGTTGCAAGACTGCGCTAGTTATAAACGGCATATCGACCGCGACAACGAGCCAGCTTGTATCAGGTTTAAAGGCGAAGGCGCTGAGTATACCATTTAGCGGACCGGAAAAGTCAAAACTATCCAGGAGCGGATTAAGATTTTGAGGAACAAATTGCTCTTTCCTGCAGGAAGTGAAGACCCGCGCGCAATACTGTTCCAGGTGTTCAAAAATATATTCGCGCTGCGGTTTGCCATTGTGGACAAGCAAACTTTTGTCCGTCCCCATGCGCGTACTATAACCTCCCGTCAGCACAAGCCCGTAAAGTTGATGCGTCATATATTGATAGTTGTGGCTTGACCTCGCACCTTGTACCTTGTACTTTGTGCTTTGTAAAGTTGCCGTAACATTTTGGATTTGTCAACTGTTCAAACTTATCATCGCGACAAGTCCCGCGACTCTACGGTAGATTTATTGCCCGTTGTCCATTACTTTTGTTTATACCGAACTGTTTACCATGGATATACAAGAGATCGTTGGATGGATTGGGGCTTTACTTTTTATTGTAGCCTATTTCCTGTTGAGTATAAAAAGGTTAAGACCCGATAAACTGCCTTATCAATTGTTGAATATTCTGGGTGGCCTGCCTGGTGGTGAATTCTATTCACACGCAAGATTATCCAAGCGTCTTAACCAACATGATATGGGCTGGAATTGGAGTGTTTGCTATTTACTACAACAGACCAAAGTGAGCCATTCTTAATTCAGTAGAAAAAATTTTAATGAACTTTTCAGGCTGACAAATATTACGTTTGGATCTTTACCGGTAATAAAAATTTATGGGCTATTAACTGGCGATCTTGACATGCCGATGCTTTTCCGAATCAACCAGTTTCAGCATCGACAACACGGTTTTTTCATAATTTTCTATGCGCATCTGATATTCCACTTTGTCACTTACCATCGATAAATAGTAGTAGGCGCCTTCTATGAAAATAAAGATCAGGTCCGCCGTTGTTTCTACATCCTCAACCTCAATAAGGTCATTGTCTTTTGCTTCCTGAAGCGCATCTTTCAGCAGACTCCTCAGGTCATCGTGCAGGTTCTTATAATGTTCCTTCAGCGTTTTGTCTCTGAAGATGAGGGCGTAACTGCTGTAGAAAACACCATCATCAAAGAGCTTATTCCATTTTCTCGAAAACAGATTCCGAATTATCTTAATCAGCCTTTCTTTTGGATTGGAAGTACTGTTTTCCGGATTGTATAGCAGACGGTAACGCTCGAGAATGTATTCGATCAGTCCATGGATCAGATCCTGTTTGGTGCTGAAATAGTGGATCACCAGGCTCGGATTGACCTCAAGGACGGCTGCTACTTTAGCAATGGAAGCATTTTCAAGCCCTTCTTTGCGCGCCACCTTATAAAACGCTTGAATAATACCCTTTTGCCGAAGGGGCTTCAGGCTTTTGCGACCCATTTTTTCGTAAATTGATTAAAAGAATTTAACACTAAAGTAACGCGCTGATGATTATTTTGTCAAAAAAAAGTGCCTAATTTGACTTTTATAAATTAAATGAACGTTCAATTAATCAATTATACAACAAAAATACGAATCCTATGAGAAAAAATTTACCGGAACGTACGAAAAATAAACCAGGGAGGCCCATTATCGCAGCGATAACCCTTGTTTTTCTACTGGGCTTTATAACTTCCCATGCCCAGAATTTTACTGTAACGGGCCAGGTGAGTGATCGGGGACTTGGATTACCGGGCGTCAGCATTCTAGAAAGAGGGACCAGTCAGGGTACCACGTCTGATTCTAAGGGAAAATTCACCATGAACGTCAGTTCACCTGATGTAGTTTTGGTCTTTAGTTTTATAGGATACAAAACACAGGAAATTCAAGTGGCGAACAGGAGTCAGCTTGATGTGGCCATGGAAGAGGAAATCACTGCGCTGAACGAAGTGGTCGTTACGGCCCTTGGTGTAAAGCGTGAGGTGAAATCGCTGGGGTATGCTGTTCAATCTGTTGAGGGTAAAGGAATGACCAAGGCACGCGAACCCAATGTGATGAATTCTTTAACGGGTAGAGTCGCGGGTCTCGAAATCCGAAATCAAACTGACTTATTTCAGGATCCCGGCATTCGTCTGCGCGGGGCTACACCGCTCATTGTTATTGATGGCATCCCAAGTGTAGATGCCGACATCTGGAAACTGAATGCTGACGATATAGAAACCTACAGTGTTTTAAAAGGTGCGACTGCATCTGCTTTGTACGGCTCAATAGGCCGGAACGGCGCAATCATGATCACTACAAAAAGAGGAAGCGGAGAAGGTCCCACCAAAGTGGAGATCAATTCCAGTACAATGTTTCAGCCCAGTTTCATCCGGATACCCGATGTACAAACAACTTATGGAAATGGAAATAACGGAAAATACACATTTGTTGATGGATCAGGAGGAAGCCTTGAAGGTGGCGGATGGATCTGGGGTCCGAAGCTCGATCAAAGAGACCCATCAACACCCAGCGGATATTGGGAAACGCCACAATTTAATAGTCCGGTGGATCCCGCAACCGGAGAACTGATTCCCCTGCCTTTTTTGTCGCGGGGAAAAAATAATGTTAAAGATTTCTTTCGCGCGGGTTTGATCTCCACTAATAATATCAGTGTAAGCGGTTCAGGTGAAAATGGAACGTTTCGCGTTTCAACATCTCACACCTATCAGCGAGGCATTGTGCCGAACACTGACCTGAACAATACCTCCTTTCAGGTTTCGGGTGGTTATAAGTTGAGCAGGAAATTAAATGCCGATGCTTCTCTCACTTATAACAGGCAATACACCGATAATTTTCCTGAGACTGGCTACGGTCCTAACAACTATTTATACAATCTCATTCTCTGGACAGGTCCTGATATTGATGTGAATGACCTGCGAGATTACTGGAAGCCCGGACAGGTTGGTCTTCAGCAAAGACATTATAACACATCCTGGTACAACAACCCTCATTTCCAGGCCAATGAATATTTGAGAGGCTATTACCGGGATAACATTTTTGGTCAGTTGAAGTTGGATTACAATATACTGCCCGGATTGGATCTCACCCTGCGCACAGGTTTAAATCAATTCAGCCTTAACCGTACCTATAAGGAACCGAAGAGTTATGTCGCCTATGATTACGTTTCGAACGGTAATTTTGCATTGCGAAGTGAGAGTGAGCTAAATCTGAATACGGATTTTATCGCGCAGTATGTAAAAGAGTTAAGTGAAAATTTTGTCATCCGGGCAAGCGGGGGTGGCGCAAACCGGTGGCGCTCATTGCGTTGGCAGGAACAAAGTACAGATGGATTAGTGGTACCAGAATTTTATAATCTGAGTAACTCTGCGAATCCATTGAGAGGAATGAACAGTCACCAGGAACAAAAAGTAAATAGTGTATATGGTACGCTTGATTTTGAGTTTTTCGGCGGGATATTTTTAGGCGTGACGGGAAGGAACGACTGGGTTTCAACATTGCCGGTGAAGAATAATTCCTTTTTTTATCCTTCCGTATCCCTGTCTGGTGTAATATCAGATTTCACCGACCTATCGACTGCACAGATATCATTTTTAAAACTCCGTGCGTCATGGTCCAGGGTTTCGGACGGTCAGATCCGCGCTCTCCACGCTACTTACCCTTATCAACATATTCAAGCGTATAGTCCTGGAATTAACTGGAACAACTCACCGTCATTGGCTTTTCCTTCCATATTGCTGAACACGGACATAAAGCCAGAGACTTCTGATACTTACGAGATTGGTGCTGATATCCGTTTTCTCGATGGAAGGTTGGGATTGGATGTGGCGTTGTATCGTATCCGCGATTTTGATAATATCACCAGTGTTCCCATTTCACTTGGCAGTGGATACACTTCTCGCCTTGAAAACGGAGGCGAGTTTTTGAGAAAAGGTCTCGAGGTGGTTCTCACGGGTACGCCGGTGAAAACACAATCATTTTCATGGGATGTGACGGTGAACTGGAGCCAGTACCGCCGTTATCTTGAATCAGTTTATGACGGTTCTGACCGGATCGGGTTCATTAAAGTAGGAACGCGAACAGACCAGATCTACGGCTTCTCCTACGCCTACACTCCGGGCGGATACCTTATCCTGGAGCAGAACGGATTTCCCGTAAACGATCCTTACTCTCGCATGCTTGGACACTACGATCCGGACTACATCTTTGGAATTCAGAATTCATTTTCCTACGGAAATTTTAGTCTGATGATATCAGCTGACGGTCGTGTTGGAGGTAAGATGTACTCCACCACTAATCAGAAAATGTGGTGGGGAGGCACGCATCCGGGAACAGTAAACCAATACCGGGATGATGCAAACGAAGGAATAGCCAGCTACGTTGCGGAAGGCGTCGTAGTGGTAGAGGGAGCTGCCGAGTATGATGAGGATGGAACCGTCCTGAGCGATACACGGGTGTATGCACCCAATACAACTCCCGTCAATTATATCTCCTGGAACATCAATACCAGTAACGCGTTTTTCAACCACTACTACAGCTCCACTTTTGTTAAGCTAAGGGAAGTAACTCTTACCTATAATCTTCCGCAATCTTTGCTCTCTATATATAAAACATTCCTGAACCAGGTTTCGCTTTCGCTGGCAGGAAGGAATCTGATTCTCTGGGCAGATATACCAGAGGTTGATCCTGATTCGGGCCGGGATGCCCTTCAAACCCCCTCAATGAGGAGTATGGGCTTTAACGTGAATTTTGTTTTTTAACCTGAAAAAGAAATCAAAATGAAAAAGATAAAAATTATAACCTTTATTGCGATACTGTTCTGGGCAAACTCCTGCAAGGAATTTGATGAACTCCAGATCGATCCCAATAGGGCAATTCAGACGCATCCCAGTTTAATACTGACGAACCTGGAAGCTTCTACTTTCAATGTTATCAGTGTAGGTTCGGCCCTTGCCTCACGCATGATGGTCTTTACCGATGGCACGGCGGTGGAGCAATATTACAACTGGCAGCGGTCGGGTTTTAACCGTTACAGCAGCATGAGACAAGCGGTGAAAATGACTGAAGAAGCTGAACGGCTTGCTCTTCCTAACTATAAGGCGCTCTCTTTGTTTTTCATTTCGTACCACATTATAGAAGTCACGAAACTTTTCGGCGATATCCCCTATAGTAAGGGTCTGCAGGCGACGACTGGGGTCTATGCCCCGGAATATGATACCCAGCAGGAGATATATATGAAGGTGCTCGACGATCTGAAAGCCGCGAATAACGAACTGGACGCCGCTAATGGCGAAATTACCGGAGATGTAATTTATAATGGTGATATATTGAAATGGAAGAAGCTTATCAATTCATATAGTCTGAGATTATTGATGAGCCTTTCACTTAAGACCAGCGCTGAATTTAAGAATCGCTTTAAAGAAATTACCGATAATCCGGATCTGTATCCGATCTTCACGTCAAATGAAGACAATGCGGCGCTCCACTTCCACGATCTTGTTAATAACCGTTATCCTTTTTTGGATAATAATAATTTCAAGACTGCCTATTATATGGAGGAGTCTTTTGTAAACCTTCTGAAAGACAGACAGGATCCGCGGTTGTTTATTTTCGCAGATGCCAAGCCGCAGGGCAGCGGGTTACCTGAGGATGATTTCGATGCCTATGGTGGTCTTGATGGCAGCGCGCCATTAGCCGACAACACGAACAGGCTTTTGAATGGCGAAGGTTCACGTGTTGATGCACGTTACTACGATGACCCTATTAATGAGCCCAGTGTATTACTCGGATATTCTGAGGTAGAATTTACGCTGGCGGAAGCCTCGGCCAGAGGATGGATTGGTGATGATCCGGCCGAACACTATGAAAATGGGATCCGGGCAAGTATGGATTTCTATGGCGTCTCTGCCGCTGATCAGGATACTTATCTTCAACAACCCGAAGTAGTATACGTTCCGGCGAATGGAATTGAATTGATCATCACGCAGAAGTACATTGGGTTTTTCCTGAATGGGGGATGGGAAGCGTTTTACAATCACCTGCGCACCGGCTTTCCGGAATTCAGCGTCGACGGCGGGGGCGTTTTGAACAATGGTCAGGTGCCAAAGAGATGGATGTATCCGCAGGAGGAATTGCAACTGAATACAACAAATGTTCAGGCGGCTATTCAGCGCCAGTACCCTCAGGGTGATAATATCAATGGCGTTATGTGGATATTAACAGCAAATTAAACAAGAAGCTACCCATGAGAAATAAAATATTTTCAATCATCATTCTGGGAATGATCATTGTAGCCTGTGAGGAAGAGACGAAAGTGGAAGATCCGATTTACGAGTTCGCCGCTTTTAAAGGCACTTCGGCCATCAACCTGAACGAAGCCGTCAACAGCGTAAAACCTTATCCGCTCGTTATCGAGTTAAAGGCTTTCAAACCATATCCGCAGGATATTGATGTCTCGCTTGAAATTACTGGAAGCAACGCCGAGGAGAATGTTGATTTTACAGTCACACCTTCTTCAGCGGTTAAAATAAGAGCGGGCAAACTTGTTTCTGATACAATCTTTATTGAAACGATAGACAACGCTGCCGGGTCAACTCAGGAAAGAAGTTTCGATATCCGCATAAAATCCATCAGCAATGACGACATCAATATCGGCCTTGGTCTTGCTGAACCCAGGAACGCAGTCATTACTGTAAACATTCTCGATGATGAATGCAGTGAAACGATTGCCATCTTTAATTCTAACGCTCTGGTAAATACCCTTGATTGGGGTGGAGGCGACGTCATAAAGCCGGCAACAGGTGTGGTGACGGGTAACACTGTGAAAGTCACGGGGGATCTTATTGACTATGGAGCTTTTTCAAATGCATCGGTTACCATTACACTAACGCCGGAATCCGACGGGGCAACCAAAGGGGAAGCAACTTTCGGAGAACAGGAAACTGGTGCCGACAGTGATGGCTATGAATATAAATTTATTCAAACAGGGGAAGGCGCCTATGATGTGTGCAGCGGAGCCATCAATGTTGAATATGATATATATTATATGGATGGCGGCTGGGTTTATTGGTATAGTGTGGCAAATATCTATTCAATACCCTAAAAACCGGATTTGATTCGCTTAGTCTGTTATGTATTAGTTGTCGGGCTTTTTTCCGCGTGTCAAAGAGAGGAAGTAAAACACCGCCCGGTAGAAGAATTTAATGAGGTCAGAATCATGACTTATAATATTTTCTATAACACCTCCAATGATCAGACATTGGAGGTGTTGAGAGAGACTGGCGCCGATATTATTGGTTTACAGGAAGCCTCTCCCTCGCGAATTGCACAACTCGGTCGGGACCTTCGTTATTATCACTACAGCTTTTCCAAAACTTCTGCAAATCAAAACAATGAGGATACTGGAATATTAAGCAGATTTCCTATTACAGAATATTTTGAGAATGGCGTGCTTGTGAAAGTAAACCCAACCCTGGAGATTGCTCTTTTTACGGTCCATCTGTTACCATATCCTTATGAGCCTTATGATTTCAGGGATGGCAAAATCCAAACGGCGGAACAGGCAATTGCTTCAGCTACGATGAACCGATTGCCGGGGATTGAGTCTGTTGTGGAGGAGATAAATAATGCGTTTGCTGATGGATATACGGTTTTTCTTACCGGTGATTTTAATGAGCCATCTCATCTTGACTGGACATCTGTGACTGCCGGAAACCAAATGCATTTCGGAAAAGTCGTTGAATGGCCCGTGAGCAAGCAAATTACCGGCACGGGGTTGATAGATGCTTACAGGACTAAATTTTCTGACGCGGCAAATTTTCCCGGAAATACATGGACA
>JBBDXJ010000048.1:0-1248 GCA_040902445.1 Cyclobacteriaceae bacterium
TCCTTTTTGTTTAATGAATCCGCTTTTTTTCGATTTGCCAAAATGTTCCAAAACGAAGCAGTCCATGTTCCAGTATGGAACAACGGTTAGTACAAAATTCTACTGATAACGGCTATATGATCATCTGATGCGGATTCTTATTTGTGGTACGACGCTGGCAACGGATACAATCAGGTTCACAAACAAATTAGATTTTCAGGTAAAAAAATCATAAATTCCTTTGCCATCCCATCCCCACAGCATGAAAAAATACAATGGCAATATCCTTATTATCGACGATGATGATCATGTGGTGCTTACCTCGCACATGATCCTGAAGCAATATTTTGAAAATATTGAAACGTTATCCTCTCCTAAAACCCTTGAATCCAAACTAAAACAGCAGGAATACGATGTCATTTTACTTGACATGAACTTTAAATCCGGGATCACGTCGGGCAATGAAGGTATCTTTTGGATGAACCGGATTCAGTCGCTGGCGCCGCATACCCAGGTGGTTTTACAAACTGCTTATGGCGATATCGAATTGGCGGTAAGATCGATCAAGGAAGGCGCCGTCGATTTTTTACCCAAGCCGTGGGACAAGGAAAAACTGGTGACTACGGTATTAAATGCCTATAAACTTGCAGGTTCAAGGAAAGAAAACAGAGATCTCAAAAACAAGCAACGCGAACTTCAGAAACAGCTCAATCCTCATCATCAGACTTTTATCGCGACATCGCCGGCGATGCAGGAGGTTATTCATACTATCGAACAGGTCGCCATGACGGATGCCAATGTCCTGATCCTTGGAGAAAACGGAACAGGAAAAGAATTGGTAGCCCGTGCAATTCACAACCAATCGGCCAGGGCGGATGAGCCTTTCATTTCAGTTGATCTCGGAGCAGTGCCCGCAACATTGTTCGAATCGGAGATGTTTGGTCATGAAAAAGGCGCTTTCACCGACGCGAAAGAATCTCGCATGGGGAAGTTTGAGCTTGCAAATAAAGGAACCTTATTTCTAGATGAGATGGGAAACCTACCTTTAGCAATGCAGGTGAAATTGCTTTCTGTGTTACAAAGCAAAACACTTACACCGGTTGGATCTAACAGAAGTATAATCCTTGACGTTCGCGTGATATGCGCCACAAATGCACCTATACACGAACTGGTGAGCCAGGGCGCAATCCGTCAGGATCTTTATTACCGGATAAACACGGTGGAAATACATTTGCCTCCTTTACGGGATCGCAAAGAAGACATTCCCTT
>JBBDXJ010000049.1:0-8027 GCA_040902445.1 Cyclobacteriaceae bacterium
GGTATACGTTATACACTTTACCCGGAACTGGGACATGGAACCTGGAACAAAGCTTTCAATGAACCGGATTTCTTCTCGTGGATGCTGGGAAAAAATAAAGCGGATATCCACTCTTTTGAAAACTCCACTTTCATTTGTTCGACAGAAGGAACGCGGCTTGAACTCGCCGAAGGTTTTAAAGCATATCAATGGCAGTTTAACGGTGCGGCTATTTCCGGCGCCACCACTGCGGCGTTCTATGCGAAAAATCCCGGAACGTACCGCGCGCGTTTTTCACGCGTGAGCAATCCCACCGAAGCCCAGTGGAACCAATGGTCCAAGCCAATAGTTCTTACCGTTGCGAATCCGCCAGTGGCTACCGTCGCCCAGATCGGAACGGTGGTGCTCAATGATCTCAATGGCCTTGCCAACGCGCGGCTGCAGTCAGATGCTGTTCATACGCACTACTACTGGTATAAGAACGGCACCCTGCTCAACCTTCCCGGCCAGGAAGATGATACCCTTAAACTTGCAACCATTGCCCCGACTTTCGGCAACGGTGCCTATACGCTGGTGGTATCCGACCTTGGATGCAAGAGCGCTCCATCTGCGCCCAAACATATATTCTTTAATGACTCGGCTCCAGTCAACATCACGGATCCCTCAAACTTTGCGGGATTTTCAACGTCGCCGGCTAAAAATACTTTGACGTGGACCGATGCGTCAACCAACGAAGGAGGATTCGAGATCTGGAAAAGAAAAAAGAACAACGGTACTTCCTTTTCAGCGTGGGAAATCGTGGGAATAACCGGGCCCAATGTAAAAACTTTTGATGACACGAAGGTGGAACCCAATGCGAGTTACCAGTACAAGATCAGGGCCGTGAGCAGCACCGGCCGCTCCAACTATGTTCCTTCCGGTGATACGGGTCTCGTCGTTCAGACCGTGGTAGATACCGAGGCCCCGAAAGCACCCATTCACCTCACCGCATCGGCGCGCGGCGTTCAGAAGTTATTTCTGAGGTGGGAACCCTCCACCGACAACACGCGCATTCGCGAGTATCATATTTTTTACAACGAGCTTTCTGTGCCTACCGGATCTTCGGATACCACCTTCATGCTTACAGGCATGCCGCTGAACACCCGATATGATATCACAGTCAAAGGAGTGGACCTGTCGGGAAACCTGAGCCCGGCCAGCAACGTCGTAAAAGCCAGCACCTATTTCTCGGGACTTTATTATCAGCACTCGACCGGCGCGTGGACAGACCTTGATTCCGTCAACTGGGCGCTGGCGGAGTTTACGGGCACCGTTAAAGAATTCACGCTCTCCAAAAAAACCCAGGATGATTTTTATAATTTCAGTTTTGACGGTTACATCCTCATCGACAACGGTGGTAGCTATCAGTTCAGGATGGGCTCGGACGACGGCTCGCGGCTGTGGCTGAATGAGTCGCTGCTCATCAACAATAACGGCGTTCACGAGCTCAGGACCGTTACAGGCGCTGCGGTCAATCTACAGGCGGGTCCGCACCGGATCTATGTTCAGTTCTTTGAGTACACCCAATCAGATACCCTGCTTGTTGAATACAAGGGCCCGGATACCGGGGGTGCGTGGACAAAAATTTCCCGCGATGTTTTGCGCAGCGATGAAAGTGTAATCACCGCCATTGGTCCCGACAACGGGCCGGAGGACAGTTTTATCGTCAGCGTTTATCCCAACCCCACAACCCAGAACAACATTACTGTTCAGGTGGAGACGATCATTCCCGATCCCGTGCAGGTGCGCCTGATCGACCCCGTGGGCCGCGACCTCTTCGTAGGAATATTCCAGGCCGAAGAGATCTCGCGGGGTATCCTGATCTCACCGGCCGGAACGATGAACACAGGCATGTACGTGGTCATGGTCACCCAGGGAAACCTCCGCGTCCGCCAGAAAATTATCGTGAGGCGGTAACTCATCACCGATTACCGATTACTGATTACCGATTACTGATTACTGATTACTGACTACCGATTACCGATTACCGATTACTGATCACTGATTACCGATTACTGATCACCGACTAACGGCCGCTCCACACGCCGGGAATGATTTTTGGGCGTCAGGAGTCATACCCATTTTTAAACTCCTGATTATATGAGAAGAATTTTTACCCTCAGTGCAGTCTGCATCGTTGCAGTGTGCTCTTCGTTTGCCCAGGTAAAAGGCCCTTATCAGTATAACACCGCCATGCCGTACGGCACCCTCGACATCCGCACGCGCATTACCTCGACCAACTATTATTATTTACAGGAGAACAAGACCTTCAGCTTCCGCGAGAAATCACCCGGTGTGAAGAGCGATACCTACATGGACATGACCTCGTGGGAATCGAACCCATACACGCAGGGAAACCTGCGCCACAAGAACGGCACGACAGATAAGTTCAAGATGAACTACAGGCTGCTGAAGCCCAACGGTTACAACGCCACCTATAAGCCGGGTTATCCGATGATCGTTCAGTTCCACGGCGCCGTCGAGCGCGCCAACTGTTATTACAACAACTGTTATCACTCCACCCCGGCTTATACCGTGGATGCCAATTCGCCCGCGGCGCCGAAGACCGCCACGCACAGGCTGCTGAACAACGACCAGAGCCTGAACGTGGGAGGAAAGAACTATCTCGACGCGCGCAACCTGGCGGGTACACGCCTGCCGAATGATCCATCCATGCCTGCAAGGGCCTTCCCGGGATTTGTGCTCATCCCCCAGATGTTCAATGTATGGGATAGCCTTCAGGTGCAGGATGTGGTGCGTATCGTGCGCCTGATCGCGGCCAAATACAACATCGACGACGACCGCATCTATGTGCAGGGATTGTCGATAGGGGGTTATGCCGTGTACGAGGCGATGAAGCGCGCTTCCTGGCTTTTTGCCGCCGCGTTGCCGATGGCCGCCGTGTGGGATGCGAACATCAAGAAACAGAACTTGCAGGCCAGGGTGGCGCACATGCCCGTGTGGACCTTCCAGGGAGGTAAGGACCAGCGGCCCACGCCGGCGTATACACAAAACATTATCAGCTACCTCAGCCAGGCTGGGGCCGTGGTGCGCTACTCGCTGTACGCGGACCTCTCGCACGTGGTGTGGACACGAGCTTATAGTCAGTCCGACTATTATAAATGGATGTTGTCGAAAAGCAAGGCCCAGATCCATCCCTTTGCGGGGAACACAGTAATCGACAAATCAAAGAACCAGAATCCGAAGCTGATGCTCGCGGAGGGATTTATGGCTTACCAGTGGGAGAAGAACGGCGTGATCATCTCCACGGCAAAGGCCGCGACCTACACGGCCACCACGCCCGGAACGTACCGCGCTCGGTTCAGCCGTCTGTCCACAGCCCCCACCGCGGCGCAGTGGAACGTTTGGTCGGCCCCTGTTACCGTAACACAAGTGGGCACCACAGCAGCCATCGCTTCCAGCAGCGCGCGCACAACGGCATCGGAGATCCAGGTGAATGATTCAACTGTAGCTCCCATGGAAGAAGGTTTTGGTTTCAGTGTATATCCGAACCCCGCTCCCGCGGATAACATCAATCTCCAGCTCCAGGGTATGGAAGAATCACCCGTGCAGGTGCGCATCGTCGACCAGATGGGAAGGGAAGTTTTCGCCGAAACTTTTGACAGTCCTTCCGTCGTTGCAGGACGACGACTGCAACTGCCTTCGGCTTCGAATGGTGTTTATATTGTCATGGTAAATCAGGGGCAGAGGCAACTCAGGAAGAAATTAGTGGTGAAATAAGAAAACAAAGCCGGGAACTGCTGCGGCAGCTCCGGCTTTGGAAGCAAATTCGAAGAACCATAAAAGAGAGGATCTTTTAAGAGAGGGTCTTCTCAAATGCTTTTTTTCCCCATGGCTATGAATAGTTACACCGTACATTGAAAATACTCGTGCACTCTCATAATATTTGTATCTAACTTTATTTTATCAGGAAAACCGTACAGGTTTCAACAGATTTACCTGATAATATTATCTATTGTCTATTTCAAACGAGATAAGTGTGTTCATTAACGGGATTTTGTTTTATCTTTTGTGTACAAAGAAAATCTCCGGATTATGTACAGGATCAACATTTTATTGGTTGATGATGAGGCACTGATCAGGCAAGGTCTGCGGGCGTTGCTTGAAAAAGAAAATTTTGTCGAAAATATCTTTGAGGCTGGTGATGCAGAAGAATTCAGGGTCGTGATTTCCAAACATAAGGTCGATATTGTGCTGCTTGATATCCGTCTAAGAGACTCTACGGGTATTGAATTGCTGGAGAGTATAAAAAGGTCTAAACACCAGCCAAAGATCATTGCTGTCACGGGCATGGAAGGGATTGAATTGATCATAAACTTGTTAAAGTCAGGCGTTGATGGAATAGTGTATAAGTTGGACGGATACGACGAGATCAGAAAAACAATAAAAAGCATTCTCGCTTCGGGAAATTATTTTCCGGAGAAGATCTTAAGGATCATCCAGTCCAATGCCAGCAAGTGGGATAACACGCCTACTGTCACCCTGAGTATGCAGGAGTTGAGTATTCTGAGAGCGATTTCCAGAGGATCAATTACCAAAGAAATTGCCACGGAATTAAACATGAGCGAAGCGACGGCGGAGACCTACAGAGTGAGGCTCATTAAGAAGGTGGGTGTGCCGAACACTGCGGCGTTATTGGCTTACGCTTACCGGAATGGTATATTGTAGAAATCAGTTTTTAGTTTTCAGAACTAATTTTGCCACGAGGCCTTTCTGGCCCTGCGAGTAATTCAATGTAGCGCCAATGATCATTGACCGCAATTTTAAGGTGTTATTTTTCCTTTTCAAACGTTCAATGAATTCCGGAATTTTTGAAAATCCGGTGCCGTCATCTTCTACCTCAACCACAAGAGTATTGGCGTCCCATTTTAGCCGCACCCAAATATGCCATGCGGACGAATGTTTAAAAGCATTGTGTATAAGTTCCTGGACAATTCTGAAAAGATACCGCTCCTCCTGGGTTTCGAGAGCAATGGCTAGTCCTTCATTCTCAAAATGGATGTGGCCTGTGCCAGGATGTTCCATGTTCTGGCAGAGCATTTCAATGGTTTTGTCCAGGGTTTCACCTTCCATTTTGACTGGAAGTAACCTGCGCGAAATATTACGCACCACGTGGATGACCTGGTCGAATTCGCTGCGTATTTTTAAAGAGAGGGATTCGATTTCAGTTTGTCCTGACGACGCCCTTTCCATTCGGTCTATGTACAGTTTCAGCACGGAAAGTTTTTGGATAAGGTCATCGTGCAATTCTGCGCCCATTTCGGAGATGATGTGCTCACATGTTTCCGCTGCGCGTCGTGCGATCTCCGCTTCCAGTTTTTGGTTAGAAAGAAAAATTGCCATGGATATTCCGGTTTTTTACAGTAAATTAATTGAAAGAAACCCTCCAAGCTATGACTATTATAAATATCCGACCCGCGCTGGTCCTGATTTTAATATTCTTTTCCTGCCACAACCAGAAAATTGAGTCTTTGCTTGAACACAATTTCGCTGGTGAAAGTATCGATATCTTTTTCGATTAGCCCATGAACGCATGAAAGTCGCCTCCATTCGTGTTGCGGAGATGCATAAATCCTAAGTCATTTTTGATATTATATTTTTGATTCGATTAATTGAAAAAACTCCGCTTCTTCTAAACACAAATGTTATGGTCAGAATAATATTTTTCATTTTATGGGGAATTCTTTTCTTCGTTAATGATGCGAATAGTCAGAATCAAAAAATTGTTGATTCATTACAGGCGGTTCTGGAAACTAGAACCGGAGGCGAGAGATTTCCGGCTTTGTATGAGCTGACCTTTGAATATGTTTACGTTGATCTCTTGACTGCGCTGGCGTTTATTCAGCAGGCTGAAGATGCAGCGTTAATCTCAGCTGATACTTTATGGATAGTAAAAAGTAAACGCGTTAAGGGCTACATCTTATATGCCTTAGAAAGAATTCCGGAAGCAATTGAGTCTCTTAACGCTGCTTTGCCAATTGCTATCAGGAATAATTTAAGCACCGAAACAATTTATATTCAAGAAACTCTTGGGAAATTGAATTTGTACGTCGGAAATTATGACAAAGCGTTAATGTTTCACGTAAAGAATCTAGATTTAGCAACAAGATTGCGGGACAATGCAAGTATGTGCTTGGCCTTTCATGGGGTTGGGATTTCCTATTACAAACTCAAAAACTATAACAAAGCTTTAGAATTTCTTAAAAAGTCCTATCGCATACGTCATTATATTGAGACTCCAACATTCTGGATTTTGGCCAACATGAGCTTGTGTTATGCCAATCTCCGTGATTTTAAGAATGCCCGGCTATTTGTTGAGAATAGTTTGAATGAATGTGGGAAAAATTGCTCCGAGAAATCAAGGATAAACATTGAGTACACGTTTGCATTTATTTCCCTGGGCGAGAACCAACCCATTTTAGCAGAAGATCATTTTTTGACATCTTATACACTGTCAAAGAAGTCGAATGATACCCGTTTTCAGTTAGATAACATTTACCTACTCAGCGAAATTTATATTGAAAGGAAAGAATTTAAGAAAGCCGAATTCTACTTGTTAGAGGCTCAGAAACTCATAAAACCGAATACGCCATTTAATCTTGAAATGATTAAAATATATTCTCGCTTTTCTGAATTTTATTTAGCAATGAAAAATTTTGAAAAAGCTTCCTTTTATCAATCTAAGTATATTTCGCTCAAGGACCATATCTACAATGAAGAGTTCACGGCGAGCCTAATGAAGACCGAAGCAGAATATCTTGAAAGGGAAAATAGGGCAAAGATCGTTGCACAGCAACAAGCTATTTTATTGAAGGAGCAGATCATCAATCGCCAGTGGTATCTGAATGTAGTAACAAGCCTCCTTGGTCTAATAACTATCACTTTTTTGATCTTTCTGATGCGAATTTATAAGAAAAAGAAAAATCTAAATATAGTACTCGATTCTAGAGTCAAAGAGCGCACACTCGAATTGGAAGCTAGCCGCAGCGAATTATTAACTGTGTTGAAACGTCAGGAATTACTGATCGGTCACGCTTCCTTTGCGATTGCTGAAAAGGTAAATACTATCAAGGGACTCTGTTTGATAGGGAGTAAAGAAGTTTCCGATCCAGTTTCCCTTAACTACATAGATAAGATTAATAGGACTTCATGCCAGCTGAGTTCCTACTTGGCATCTGTTTTTTTATAAAAGAAATGCCCGTATCATCTTCGAATTTATAATAGTAGGACTAAATTTATTATTTCAACCTCCTGTGGATTGTCCTCCTGTGGGCAATGTAACCCAAATGTGGCGCAGGTGGCTTGGTGTGAATTCCTTTAGAGTCTGTATCCATTGGAATCCCGCGACCATCAAAAACTGCGCACAATTTGAATAAATTTTATCGCTATAAAAGAGGAAATTGGGATGATGATTTTGAAAAAGTAACCGGAGCTGAAAGGCGCATCATTGGGAAAAATGAACATAATTCGACCCTTGCAAGATCAATTCAACAACAAATCTTAAATTCCCCGTTGATGGTATAGAAAGTGGCTTGACCAAATAAAATTTGGCTCAAAAGCATGTAAGATTTTTGGTTAATAGTGAAGGATTACCACTTAAAGTAACACTTTAAGTGGTGCGGATTACATTCGATAATGTTAGGCTTTTGAATTAAGCGAGGAACGTGAGGAAAAACTGCTAACCACACAGAAATAAAACGACCCTTCATAGGTCAATTACAAAGCCCAAAATCCTAATTTAGCCACAAGGCCCTTTGCCAGCCTGGACTAACTGTATGTTAAAATTTCGACTATCAGAGGCTAAGACCAATCATAGCTAATCATTTCACCAAAAAATTTGCTTCGTGGAACGAGAAATTCGGCCACCCACTATTCCACTGCGTCATCTGCTAATAAACCGCCAACAGGCCCAGAATTGGTTGCTGTGCTTGTATTTTTGGCTTCTGCATTTATTGGTTTGGTAACGCCTGCAAATGTGAAGGATAAGG
>JBBDXJ010000050.1:0-7998 GCA_040902445.1 Cyclobacteriaceae bacterium
CGAACCAGTCAATGGCAGATCCTGCAATGATGGTAATCGTTGGTTCATGCGTTGTGTATCTGAATTTTTTCAGAGATTCAAAGCCATGGATACTCAGTCCTTCTTCCTGCACCTTGCGCAACATCCCTATAAGCCATCCACGTTTCATCACCTCGTCAAAGGGAAGGTAATAGTACTGGTTGTTGCGTTGATTCGAAAAGGAGGGGTGCAGTGTACGCAGATAGTCGTATAACTTTTTTTCTTCGGTTTTGTTGCGGCGCAGGATTTTTATTTCCGATTGTACTTCTTCAACATGAGAGGTTTCCTCATTGTAATCGATCTCGATCCCATCATAGGAAAATTCGGGACGGATCATCAGGTTGCTCTCGTTGAGCTCGCTTAAACGAACGCGTGGTTGTACAACGGGATCTGAAAAAATAATGTTCAGTTTGGGATTGATCCTTACCTCATATTTTTCCAGCCATGGTATCAGATATTTTTTAACGACCTCTTTTTTTACCGTTATCGGAAAACTCAGCGGTCCGTTTTTAAAAAGATCTATTATAGATAAGGCATCGGTATCAGGGGGAAGGTATAGCGTGCGTACGTTTTCCAATAAGAAACCACCCCAGATATTCAGATCAGCTTGCTCGTTATCCAGCAACAGTATCAGCCGAAGCATCATCAATTCCCCTTTCTGCTCGAGAGAAAATTTGAATTGTGGAGGATGCGGGCTGAGTTTGATATGGTCCTGCCGGGTGTTGCTGAACCGGCCTATCTTCAGGTAGAATAAGTTTGGACAAGTGTGGAGGGTGGGCCATAATTTTTGCAAAATTTCCACATAGTGTTTGCGCAGGTTTACAAGTTCTCTTGCCGACAGGTGCGCCCAGGATCCGGAATGATTCCTGATAAATCGATTTCCGGTTGCGGTCATCCATTTCAGAATCTGGTTGTCGGAGAACTCCAGGAGGTCTTCATAAAAAGTATTATCGAGGTATTGCAGAAACGCGAGACCTTTTTCTACCTGGAGTGAAATTCTTCTGTATTCCGTTATTCCATTGACCTGATAGATCAGAACGGGTTCCAGGTCAAACCGGGTTGATTTCCCCGATGCGAAATTGAAAAGAAAACCAATGTCATATTTAAGCTGGTACGTCTCCGGCAGGGTAGGCCGAACCGCTTTCTTGTAAATGTTTTTATCTTCTTCGAATAACATGCGCTGTCTTCTTATGATTGGATGCCGGTAACCCTGTATAGCCACGAAGACCCGCCCGTACGAAACGTAACGTTCGGGCGGGCACAAAGACACAAAGAAATGCAATTTGCTTGCGGAAATCCATCTGCAAATATATCACAAGATTGCGGAGCACACTTTTAATTTCCATTTTTTTTAACGACGTTTCCAAATACTTGATCTGACCATGTTTTATTTTATATCCGGATTCACGCACAGCGGAAGGCATCATGGTTTACTGTTGGGTGGCGCAAAAAAAAAATGCAGTGTGAGTTAAGAAATGCTTAAATAACTTTGTGTCTTATGTGTTCGTGCCTTGGTGGCGAAAAAACTCAAATGTCTGATCCTGACCAAATTGTAAATGAAGCGGGAATTTGTTTAATTTAAGGAACCAGGTAAAGAGTTTCGCCACGAACACAAAGAAATGCAATTTGAATGCGGGGATGCCGGAAATAGAAACTTAGTGTCTTCGTGGCAAAAAGATTTTTGGCCACGAACGCGCAAAAAAATTCACAACTGTTATGCAAAAGATATTTTGTTTATTTCTTTTTTCTCTCCTCGGAGTCTTATATGGTTGCCAGCAACCCGCGGGTACGAAGACTGAAAGTCCGCCACCGTCGTCCTCAGGATTTAAAGTGATCGGATATATTCCGGGGCGAAGTATTGATACGGCATCTATTGCGTTCAACCGGCTTACCCACGTCAATTTTGCGTTTGCCATTCCAGCAAAAAACGGCGGCGGCCTGGAGGCGGTCCGCAATTCTGACAAGTTGATCGCGCTGGTGAAAAAAGCCCATGCAAATGATGTGAAAGTTTTTATTTCAATCGGAGGCTGGAGTATAGGAGATGGGGGAGGAGATGACAGTCGCTTTCACCGTTTGGCTGATGATCCGGAGGAGCGAAGTTTTTTCGTTGTCAAAACGATGGAACTGGTGAGGCGATTTAACCTTGATGGAGTGGATGTTGACTGGGAATATCCGGATATTGAAAACCGTTCCGCGGAAGACAATGTGTTGCTGATGAAACAATTGGGTGATTCCTTGCATGCTATCAACAAAGAAATCACCGCCGCGGTGGTTCACTATGGAAATCAGGGAGAAGGCACGAAAAAAGAAATTTTTGAGATCGTCGACTGGCTTAACCTTATGGCTTATGATGATGACAAAGGACAACCTGTGCCACATTCGCCTTACAGTCTGGCGGAAAAGTCGATCAATTACTGGGTAAAAGAACGCGGCCTTCCTGCCCACAAAGCGGTGTTGGGGTTGCCTTTTTACGGAAAGCCAAGACGTGAGAACCTCAGTCACTATAAAGATATTCTTGCAGCAGGCGCCGACCCCATGAAAGATGAATTTGATTCTGTTTATTACAATGGGATTGCAACGATCAAACGGAAAACTGAACTTGCGAAGAAGGAAGGTTTGGCTGGGGTTATGATCTGGGAAATATCGCAGGATACCAATGATGATCGCTCATTGCTGAAGGCGATAAATGAAGCTGCGGGCAGGGAATAATCAATTGACAGTTGACGCGCCTTCGCTGAAGCTACGTCGGGCACGCAATTTGGGCAGTTGACAATTCAATCTTAACCCGTGCCCGCAGAGTCTCCTGTCTCAGGGACTCTGCGGTTTCGAAGCATGAACTGTTCCAAAGTTGTGGTTCAATAAGAGATTCCTCCCTGAACCCGCAGCGTCCTCGAGGCGAGAGACACTGCGGAGACGTGTTATAGTTGAGCGCTCTCCCGGAACATGACTTTTCCACAAGTGCGGTGAATCCGACACACAACTTTCTGAAAGTTTTAAAACTTTCAGAAAGTTTTTTAACGCCTTTCACTCTTCCATAAACCTCTCCAGGTCTCCAACATCGCCAAAGAGCAATAATTTATCCCCTTGTTGAAGAACGGTATCGGGTGTCAACACACCTTGAACCACACGTGTGGTGCGCACGGTGCCAAGTATATTGCGGTTTTGCGTTTCGCGGACGATGGTTACGGGCTGGATATGATATCTACCCAGGAAATCGATTTCCTTTATTTTTTTATCTACATATCTTTTTGGCAATTCAATTTCAATTAATTTAAACTTATCGCTTCTTATCATGAAGGAATCGGTTACACCCTTCAGGTCGAGTTTATAAGCCATGCGTTCCGCGGAATCGCCTTCGGGGTAAACAAACTCCTTCACATTCATTGCTTCCAGCACTGTTTGCTGCAACGGCGAGGTTACGCGGCAAATGATCCTTTTTACTCCATTTTGCACAAGGAGGGCAGTAGCCATAATATTTACACCTTCATCTTCCCCGATTGCATTGATGACTGCATCAACATCCTTTAATGGGAGAGCTTTAATCGCGTCGGGGCTGGTGGCATCCAAAGCGATAGTATGGGTTATCTGGTGATTCCATTTTTCCACCAGATCAATTTTTTTATCAACGCCAATAACTTCGTGGCCAAGTACCACCAATTTGCTTGACAAAGATGCTCCGTAAGTACCTAGTCCAAATACAATAAATTTCATAGGCAAACATTTTTATTAAAACATGATATCCTCAGACGGATACTGATAATGTTTCTCTGCTGATTTTGCAACCACTGCAAACAATAAGGTTAAAGCCCCGACCCTTCCAATAAACATCACCGCGATAATCACGAGCTTACCTAACAGCGATAATTCAGGAGTTACACCCAAGGTAAGGCCTACTGTGCAGAAAGCTGAGAACGCCTCAAACGCAAGTTTAAGCAAACCTTTTTCAGAATCATTCACCGCCAAGAGCAACACTGCAATTCCCAGGACAAGCAGGGCGAGCAATATTATTGCAAACGAACGTTTTATTGAAACCACAGAAATTTCGCTTTTAAATGCTTCTGTTCGTTCATGACCCAGAACAATACTTTTCATATTCAGGAACGCCACAGCTGCCACTGTCGTTTTGATTCCCCCGCCAGTGGAGCCTGGAGATGCTCCTATAAACATCAGCAACAAATAAATCATGACCGTTGGCAAGGCCAATTGCATCAAATCAACTGTGTTAAAACCAGCGGTGCGTGGAGTTACACTTCCAAAAAAACTCGTTGTGATCTTTCCCACAATTGTAGGATGCTCTTGCAACGTGGCGTTATATTCAAAAATAAAATAAGTTACAAACCCAACGACGACTAAGATAAAATACGTTGACAATGCAAGCCTGGCAGTGGCCTGCAAAACATTCGTATAATTTTCTCTTTCCGGGTCTTTCAGCAATCGTTTAAAGATGTTCGACACTTTTATCCGGAAAAAGGTAAAAATATTAAACACAATAGGAAACCCCATTCCCCCAAGGATTACAAGTAACGCAATTACCCAGTGAAGGCTATAATTAAATCGAATGTTGACATCATAGAGCCCATCCCGAAGGGTGGAGAAGCCTGCATTGCAAAAAGCGGAAATGGAATGAAACACCGAAAAAAATATTTTTTCACTTTGTGATTTAAACACGTCCTCCGGAAGATTTCCATAAATGAAAAAAGCTCCGACAGCCTCAAATGTAAAAGTCACCAGCACAACTCGCGAGATAAAAGAAATCACGTTACCCATCCGGCTGCTGCTGATCATGTCGCGAAGCGCAAGCTGGCTCTGTATTGAAACAGAACCGGTAACCAAAAAGCTTATCATTCCGGCAAATGTCATGATTCCCAGGCCCCCCATCTGAATAAGCATAATAATAATCACGTTACCGGTCATAGTAAATGTTGAAGCAGTGTCGACGACGACAAGACCTGTCACGCAAACTGCACTTGTAGCGGTAAAGAACGCGTCGACCGGATGAATACCATTCGTTGTGGCGTTGGGAAGCAGAAGTAAGAATCCACCAATGACAATCAAGGATGCAAAACTTCCCACAAAGAGTAAAGCGGGGTTAACTCCTTTCCGGTAAATAAACCTGAGAATGTGGGAAACCTCGGTAAAAAACAGGATGACTATCCCGAAAAACAACGTGAGCTTTTTTGCGATTAAGGTCGCTGAGCCTGGTTCCAGAAGCGGAATTTCTTCTGAAAGGTTTTTCAAATAAAATACGAGTATCAGGAGCAGAAGATTGAATATCCGCGAACGCCAACGCACCACAACCGGCAACATGATCAGAAAACGGATCGTAAATAATATTGAGAGCGCCAGCAAAATATATTGATGCGCTAAATACGCCTGGCGATGCTGTTGATAGAAATCTTCAAAACCAACGGTGTAGATAATTACCGTCAGCGAAAAAGTTGTCAATAGCGGAATGAGTAACGAAGCAACCCGAAGGGAGATCTCCGATCCGGCCCTGAGTGCCATGTTCAGTTTCTCAGGTATTTGCTCCAGGAGCAGCATACGGACAAAACGCAAATACCGAATTACTTTTTTAAGTCTTAAGTTCATGTAATCGTGATGCAGTAAAGATAGTCAGTCCATAGTGCACAGAGTATGATCCGGCGCTGTTTGGTCAAATAAATAATTCGGATGAGGGAAACTTTTCTTATCAAGCTCGTTGAACTTCACAACAGATCGATACGGTTACTGGCCAAATAGCCCTGCATTCAACCTGCATTTTAACCTGCCTTTAGACTCTCTGTATTAAACCTGCATTTCCCCGCTGTTCCAAATTTTTCCTCCGTTTCTCAGGATATCCTGTTTTGCTTTTTCAAAATCATTGGCGTTGATTGCCCGTGTGGCATCTGCTATTAAAACAGTTTTAAAACCAGCCTGCAGAGCATCTTTAGCTGTATAGTACACACAGTAGTCGCCCGCAAGCCCGCATACATAAACTGATTCAATATTGCGTTCCCTGAGATAACCTGCGAGGCCTGTAGTCTTTTTGTGACCGTTATCGTAAAATCCGCTGTAACTGTCAATCTCAGGGTCCATTCCCTTGCGGAATATGGATACAACGCGATTCATGCTGAGTTGCGGATGAAATTCGGCACCGCTGGAGCCCTGAACGCAATGGTCAGGCCACAACACTTGTTCAAGTCCACCGAGCAGAATTCTGTCAAAAGGTTTTTTGTCGCGATGGTTCGACGCAAAACTTTTATGAGTTTGTGGATGCCAGTCCTGGGTAGCTACTACCAGGTCGAACCGTTCTGAAAGCTGATTTACCAAAGGTATTACCTGTTCTCCATGGGGTACTTCCAGTTTGCCGCCCGTGACAAAATCATTTTGAACATCCACAATGACAAGTGCACGCATGCTCATTTTTTATGTTGATTTTTTAATTCATTTCTCAGGTCCCGCAATTTTCCGCTTATTCCGACTTTATAGGTATGTGGATTTTCAAATCGTTTGTGCTCCTGTGGTAACCTTGCGAGGCGATTGAGGCAATAAGCGGAAATTTCTTTCAGCCCGGCTTCCGGCCCGACGATTTTACCTTTCTCCATCGCTGTGTGGAGCAGAGATTCCTTTTTCATTCCCTTCAAAGAAAGGAATTTATCCGGATCAGCGGGATGGTGCATCATATCAACGTTACCTTCATCGCGGAGTGATATCAGATCGGCGTCGAAAAAATTTCCTTCTCCGTTTAAAACTCTGTATACCTGCTTTTTGTCGGGTAGTGTGATCTTGCTCAGATTTTCCGACAATTTAATCCGCGGTTTCCCATCGGCGTAAACGAGTTTGTAGACGCCGTCCAGGGCAGCATCAGGTGGGCAGGTAACAAGACTGGTGCCAACTCCGAACACGTCAATAGGCGCCTGCTGATCCTGCAAACTTTTAATTACATATTCATCCAACTGGTTGGAAGCCGTGATGGTTACATAATTCAGGCCCGACTCATCAAGCACCTTTCGCGATTGTTTCGACAGATAGGCGAGGTCGCCGCTGTCGAGTCGTATACCCTGAAGTTTTTGCGAACGCTGTTCCATTTCTTTTGCCACGGTAATGGCATTTGGAACTCCCGAGCTAATTGTATCATAGGTGTCCACTAGAAGCACACAATTCGCGGGTCGTTTTTCCGCAAAATCGCGAAAAGCGGAAAGTTCGCTTTCATAACTTTGGACAAAAGAATGTGCCATGGTTCCCGCGGGAGTAATACCAAAATCATGAGCCGCCTTCACGTTGCTCGTGGAATTAAAACCTCCCACGATAGCAGCCCGCGTTGCGTGATAACCTCCCAAACCCTGGGCACGACGCAATCCAAAGTCGCTCAATATTTTGTTGCCAGCCACGGACCTCATACGCGCCGCCTTTGTAGCCACGAGTGACTGAAAATTTAAAATATTAAGAAGAACCGTTTCAACAAGCTGTGTTTCAAGTATGCTTCCTTCAACTCTGACCAGGGGCTCGTTGGGAAAAACAATTTCACCTTCCATGGCGGCATGGATCGTACCCTGAAACCGGAAGTTCCTCAGATGTTCGATGAAATCGTGGTGAAGGCCGATTCCTTTTAAATAATCCAGGTCCTCCTTTGTGAAACGCAATTCTTCGATGATACGAAGAACGTCTCCTATTCCCGCAAAAACCGTATATCCTCCATCGAAAGGAAGTTTGCGGAAAAAATAATCGAACACCGCTTCTCTTTGACTTTTGCCCTGTAAAAAATACACCTGGCCCATGGTCAGCTGGTAGAGGTCGGTATAAATGCCTGTGATGGAAAAATTTTTCATCAGTTGTTCAATAGTTTAAAGTTAAGTTAAAAATCACAGCGAACGTCAAACTGGTAATCAGCAACCAATGATCGGACAATCTCTTGCGGCAATGATTGATAAATGTGAGTTTTACCGTGAGGAACGCGCAGTTCTACCATATTAGCCGCCCGCGATTTTTAAAAAAAAGCTT
>JBBDXJ010000051.1:0-47110 GCA_040902445.1 Cyclobacteriaceae bacterium
AACTCCCCTATGTACAAATATGTTCAAAAATGAACACATTCGTAAGCATTATGGACGAAAGGGGTAGATATCTATGCTGGCAGGAGTAAAAAGGATCATTCTTTCGTCCGTGAGCAGTGCATCGGTAAATCCTTTACTGATTTGGATCTGACGGGTTTCAGCCGTAAAGAGATTGAACAATTCGATAGTGTCACCGTGCAAATAATACAATTCTTCGCCTAAAAAATTAAAGCTCATTATGCCCGGAAGTCCGATGGTCTTTATGTGTTTACCGAGGTTGTTAAATATGAAAATTCCCTTCGCGGGATTTAGTAAAAAAACAAAACTCTGGTATTCGCGCATGGTCTTAAAAGTTGTGGCATTTTCGATCAGCGCTGAATCAACAACAACTTCTACCTCCACTTCGGATGCTTTTACATTTATCTTTTTGAGACTGTGATCTGCTTTGTCCAGGATCCAGAGTTTGTATTCACCCGCGGGGCAAATCAACCATGGTTGAATTGCAAAGGCTGGATCGACCTTATAAGAGCCCGTGGGCTGAAATGATGGACTGAGAAATTCATAATGCTGATCGTGTCGATAATAAGCAAACAGCCGTGCCCCATCCCGGGGATCAAAGAGAGTGGGCGCCTTCTCAGCTTTATACAGCAATGTTAATTTTCCATCCTTGTCGAATCGCTGGATCTGGCCTGTGGTGGTAATGGCATAAAAATCACCGGGCCGGTCGGTGGCGGCATAGAGTATGGTGTCACTGAGTGTAAGGGTCTTAATTTTCTTTTGAGCGACGGCAGGCGCGAGAACCCAAATGAACAATAAAACCAGAAATATTTTCATCCAGTGGTATAATTAGATTTAAAAACGAACCACGAACCACGATAGAGACAAGGCAGGCCTTGTCTCTACAACAAGCGTGGTTTAAATTCTTTCAACTCAACATTCGTGCCGTCATATACAGCAAAGGTCTTGAAATGTACCCATTCTCCAAGATTGATATAGGTACTGTCGGGGGAGACCTTGAGATTCAAAGGCAGGTGGCGGTGGCCGAATATGTAGAAGTCGTGGTGTGTGTTTTTTTCCAGCTCGCTGCAGTACACCCAGAGAAACTCACCTTCTTCACCCTGGAATCTTTCCTCACGTTTGGTGTTTGTGATCCTGCTTCTCCGCGACCACACGTTTGCTATGGCAATCCCTAAGTTGGGATGTAGCCGGGCGAAGAGCCATTGGCAGATCCTGCTATTGAAAAATTTCTTCAGGATTTTATAAGTCCGGTCTCCGGGGCCCAGACCGTCGCCGTGGCCGATGAGGATCTTGTGGGTTCCAACTTCCAGGAGTTTTGGTTCGCGAAATACGGGTATGCCTAATTCTTTCGGAAAGTAATCAAACATCCACATATCGTGGTTGCCTGTAAAGAAGTAGATGGGAATACCCCCATCGCGAAGTTCCGCAAGCTTGCCCAGCAAACGGATAAAACCTTTAGGAATAGTGTATTTATACTCGAACCAGAAATCAAAAATATCGCCCAATAAATAAATTGAATGTGCATCCCCTTTGATGGAGTCCAGCCATTGAATGATCTGTCGTTCCCGCTGCAAACTCGATGCATAGTCGGGTACACCCAGATGGAAGTCGGAGGCGAAGTAGATATTCTTGTTTCCTAACGATTCGATGCGGGTTATGCTCACGTGGATTTAATAATCTGTATAAGTGAGTGGTTAGTGGTTAGTGGTGAGTAAAGGCGTGCGGCTCTGTCGTTTTTCACGTTTTTGCTATTTGTCTCTCAACTAAATAAGAACGATGCTAAAATAAGCGATAACGCACGCACTAACTTTCATATAACATGCCATCCAATCTCCGAAAGTTGGTGCTCCGAAGCCGCGGAGTCCCTGAGACAGGAGACTCCGCGGAGACAACTAATAACCTTGGCTGCAATGGAGCCTCATGTTATTAATTTATCAAATCCTTTCCCAAAGGTGGGGTCTCACAACTGACCACTCACTACTCACAAAAAAAACTCAGGTTATTACACCTGAGTTTCAAAAATAAGATTAATCATATCAATTAGCTAGACGCAACCTTGTCCGGTATATCACCTTCCAGTGTAGGGGTAGGGTCAACGCCGGGTTGCTCACTCTCCTGCTTTTTCTTTTCGTACTTGCCCTGGCCATTCGTATACTGCTGATAGGTGGTCGGCTTGTCAAAGGGACGTTTTCCGATCAGCCTTTCAAGATCTGCCTGGAAGAGAATTTCCTTCTCGAGCAGTTCCTTCGCAATGATATCCAGATATTGGCGATGTTGGGTCAGAAGTTTAACAGTCCGCTGGTAAGCATCTTCAATAATACTTCTCACTTCCTTATCGATCTTTTCAGCGGTTGCATCCGAGTACGGTTTCTGGAATGAATAACTATCCGCCTGTTTGGAGTCATAATAGGACATATTCCCTATCGCTTTCGTCATACCATAAATGGTCACCATACCGTAGGCCATTTTGGTAATGCGTTCCAGGTCGCTGAGGGCTCCCGTGGAAATTTTGTTGAACACGATCTCTTCAGCTGCGCGGCCTCCGAAGGCCATACACATCTCATCTATCATCTGTTCAGTCTGATAAAGGAATTGTTCTTTTGGAAGATACTGCGCATAACCTAAAGCAGCGACACCGCGGGGAACGATACTTACTTTCACCAGCGGATCTGCGTGTTCGAGAAACCATCCGGCTACGGCATGACCTGCTTCGTGGAAAGCAACGATCTTTTTTTCTTCGGGAGAAATGATCTTGTTTTTCTTTTCCAATCCGCCGATCACGCGATCAATAGCATCCTGGAAATCCTGCATGTCAACAGCTTTTTTATCCCGGCGTGCTGCGATGAGCGCCGCCTCATTACAAACGTTGGCGATCTCAGCTCCGGCAAAACCGGGAGTCTGTGCAGCCAGTTTTCTAGGGTCAACCGTGGGGTCGAGCTTAATGGGTTTTAAATGGGTCTTGAAGATCGCTTCCCTTCCAACAATATCCGGTTTGTCGATACTGATCTGGCGGTCAAAACGGCCTGGACGAAGAAGTGCGGAATCCAATACATCGGGCCTGTTCGTCGCGGCGAGAATAATTACACCTGAATCGGTGGCAAATCCATCCATTTCAACCAGGAGTGAGTTCAGCGTGTTCTCGCGTTCATCATTGGCCCCGGGCAGTTGTCCGCGACCGCGACTGCGGCCGATAGCATCGATCTCATCTATGAAGACGATACAGGGTGCTTTTTCCTTTGCCTGTTTAAACAGATCCCGGACACGGGCGGCACCGACACCGACAAACATTTCCACGAAATCAGAACCTGATAGCGAGAAAAAGGGTACAGCAGCTTCACCGGCCACCGCCTTTGCAAGAAGCGTTTTACCGGTTCCCGGAGGCCCTATGAGGAGTGCTCCTTTCGGGATCTTGCCACCGAGCTTGGTAAATTTGCCCGGATTTTTCAGGAAATCCACGATCTCTTTTACTTCTTCCTTGGCTTCGTCGAGGCCTGCTACGTCTTCGAACGTGATTTTTACCTTGTTTTCGGCATCAAACAGAGCAGCTTTGGATTTACCGATATTGAAGATCTGCCCTCCGGGTCCGCCGCCTCCCGTCATCCGCCGCATCAGCATCCAGAAACCAAAAAGCAACAGAAATAAAAATCCCCATTGGATAAAAACTCCAAAATAATCTTCACGGGTTTCAGGGGTGTATTCCGGCAGGTTTGCCTCAGGTAACTTATCAATCATCTCTTGATATTTCTCGTCAAACCGATCGATAGAGGTGATGGTAAGTTTGTAATGAGGACCATTGCTATTGCCGCCCAAAACGCCCTCCTCCAGGTCCTGCCGGTATTTAGCGTTTTGCAGAGCTTCTGCTTTGAGGGTGATCTCAACGATATCCTTATTTTTAATCAAAGCAACCTTTCTGACATCCCCCGACTTGACCATTTGTTCGAACTGGCCCTGGGTAATCTCTTTGAGGTCGCTGGAATTATTTATATACATAACCCCGAAAATCACCGCAATCGTCGCGAGGATAACCCAGATCTGGTAGTTGCCCCTGGGCGGCTTGTTCGGCAAAACGGGTTTGTTATTGTCTTTCTTGTCAGCCATCGTACTGTGTATGTGTCAATTAAAGTAATCTAGTGAATAACGCGTGGTATAGGATTATGTTCTAATGTGGTTATCAACGATTTCGGTGATGTCGGCATCACCCCATAGCCGTTCTAACGAATAGAATTCCCGCCGGTCTTTTTTAAATACATGGGCGACCACATCTATGTAGTCGAGTAACATCCATTCTTTATTGTTTTTGCCTTCCGTATGCCAGGGGTTTTCTTTTAGTGCCTTATACACTTCCTGATCGACGGAATCGGTAATGGCATCCAGTTGCTTATCGGAGTTTCCGGAACAAATTACAAAAAAATCAGCTACTGCGTTTTTGATTTTTCTCAGGTCCAGGACCACAATGTCAGTTGCCTTTTTCTCCTGCATCCCTTTCACAATGACTTCACTGAGTTTTTCGGAACTGACTCCCTTCCTTTTTTTGATCATTAAGCTATCTTCGTTTTTTAAGTTTTGTATTTTAATAACTAACAAAATTAATTAAATACTTTGTATAAAATTCCTGCCAACACCCTTTTCATGGGCAAGAATCTGGTTTTTGTGCCAGAATGTCCTTCTACAAACACGCTTGCCCTCCAAATCACGCAACAATCGCCGGTAAAAGAAGGAACACTTGTCATAACAGACCATCAAACTGCCGGAAAAGGGCAGCGCGGTAACGTCTGGGAGGCCGAAGCGCATCAAAATCTTACATTTTCACTGATCCTGAAGCCGGGATTCCTGGTTATCACCAAGCAGTTTTTTCTGAATATCGCGATTTGCCTGGCCTTAAAAGATTATTTGAAAGAGAAAACATCTGACGTTATCTACATAAAGTGGCCAAACGACATTTTAGTTCACGAAAAAAAAATTTCCGGTATTTTAATTGAAAATCAGCTCCAGGGACCCTCTATTCTACACTGCGTTACCGGCATAGGGCTCAACATCAACCAAAAGAAATTTATGGCGCCAACGGCGATCTCGCTGGCTATGCTCACGGGTAATGATTTTGATCTTGAAGAAGAATTGGTCCAGGTACTGGGCTTCATTGAAAGCCGCTACCTTCAGTTGCGCCAGGGCAATCACGATCAGTTGATGAGTCTGTACCTTGGCGCGTTGTACCGTCGACATGAAAAGCATACCTTTTCCCACAACGGCAATTTATTTGAAGGTGTCATTGAAGATCTCGATGAAGCGGGAAAGTTGCGCATTCATATGCAGGATGAGGTGAGATCGTTTGGGATTAAGGAGATACAATACGTTTGAGTTGCCAGTTCCCGGTTGCCCCTCCTACGCTAAAGCTTCGGCGGGCAGGCGGGTTGGGTTGAGTTAATTTAACTATTCGGAATTGGAATGATAGTAAGTTTGTGATTCAAAGTTCTAAGCATGGAAATTTTTAACAGGCACGCAAGGGTGATCATTACGTGTAGTAAAAGGTTGTCGCCTTACCTGGAGAGGGAGGTCACCGAGCTGGGATTCACGCCTGTTCGTACGTTTCCCACAGGCGTTGAGTTGCAGGCTTCCGTAAATGACTGCATAAAATTAAATCTCAATCTGCGGTGCGCCAGTCAGGTGTTGTATTCCCTGAAAGAGTTTAGAGCAAATAGTCCGGAGGAAGTGTACCGCCATGTAAAGGATTTTCCATGGGAGGATTTGCTGACACCGGATGGGTACTTCACGGTAACAAGCCAGGCAGATCATCCAACGGTCAACAACTCCATGTTTGTAAATGTAAAAGTGAAGGATGCCATCGCGGATGAAATGCGGGAGAAACTCGGGAAGAGGGCGAATAGCGGACCCGACCTGGATAAGGCCGTGATCCATTTGTTCTGGCGGGAAAACCGCGCTGAAGTTTTTCTCGATACTTCGGGAGAAACACTTTCAAAACACGGTTACAGAAAAATTCCCGGCAAGGCTCCCATGCTGGAGTCACTGGGCGCTGCAACGATCATAGCAACGAAATGGGATCAGAAGTCGCCGTTTGTAAACCCCATGTGTGGTTCTTCGACTATTGCCATTGAAGCTGTGCTGATGGCGACAAATAGGCGACCAGGACTCTTTCGCACCAACTATTCCTTTATGCATGTAGATGGTTTTGATGAAGATGTTTATGCCCGCGAATACAGGACGCTCGAAGACCAGATCAGGGAAGTGAAAGATCTTCAGGTGATCGCCACGGACATCAGCGACGATGCCATATCTATTTCCAAAGTCAACGCAGGACTCGCTGGTGTAGAAAAATATATTGAGTTTGCAGTATGTGATTTTGAAGAGACGAGAATTCCAGATCCGCCGGGAGTGATCTATTTCAATCCGGAATACGGTGAGCGACTCGGCGAGGTAAGCGAACTGGAGCAAACCTATGAACGCATCGGCGATTTCATGAAGAAAAAATGCAAGGGATACACCGGATATATTTTTACAGGAAACCTTGAGCTCGCCAAAAAGATCGGATTGAAAGCAAGCCGGAGAATTGAGTTTTATACTGCAAAGCTTGATTGCAGGCTGCTGGAGTATGAGTTGTATGCGGGAACGAAACGCGAAGCGGAGCCTGCGCTTTCGTGAATCGTCTGGCGTGAGTCGTGAGTGGGTGCGTGTGAATTTGGGATGTGCCGAATCGAGGGAATCATATTGTTGACCCGTTTTCGACAGCGCACGATTTCATAGGAAGATTCAGGTGGCTCCGCCGGAGCCGGTTTCCGGTATGGTCCATTTTCTACAAACAGGAAGCTCCTACGGAGCTGAATCTTCGTAGATTGTTTTTTCCGATTCCGCAAGAGGCGCAATAAGACCATGTTATTGCCTTATCAAAGCCGACGGTGTGTGTTGGTGGGTCTCTCGACTGACGAATCACGGGTGCGTTGTTGGTCAGAGCGCTGGTATTTATTCAATACACTCTCACGGCACGAACCGCAACATTCGCACCGTCGCTCGAGTTATCATGGTGCTGTTGCCCAGTTCCAAAATCCTGCACCCAGATATCGCTCACATCATATTGCGATGAACTCCAATAAATGTTGTCAGCAAAATTTCCGACTAAGGCTTTATTAGTATAGAGGGTGTTGAGTTCGTCTTTGGCGGGAAGGTACCTATCAGAGAAGCCGCCACCTCGAAAATCGCGACAAAGTCTGGCGGCATATTGTGCGGTGTGCCCGTGTGCGGTGAGGATTAGATCCGTATTGGTAGAGCCGTTGGTCAAACTTCTTGCACCCGTATCTATAAATGTTCCATTGAACCATACTACGGAACGGCTTGCATCTTCTGGCGCTGCCAGTAGCCCATGTGTGCCAGTGGCATCAATATAAAAAACGATACCACCCTGATAAGTATCCCCCACTTTGGTTGGCAATCGTTCGATAACATCCTTCTCTTCCCGGTTGCAGCCTGTTAGAATAATAAAAACTCCAATTAAATCCGCGTGAGAAGGAGAGAGTTTTTCATGAGTATTTCATATGACTATTTTTGGGCAATCCTTTTCGGAGCCACCTCTGGACTGACAACACAGATTCAAAAGATATGTTCTACTGTGATTTTCCCCGTGCCAGTATCGGCAAAATGGATTCCACCTTTTCATTGCGGATACCGTACATGAAATCATACAGGTTGATTACCGGGTCGCAATGTGGTACAATTACTTCAAGCCGGTCACCTACTTTGTATTGTTTAGCAGATTTTTCAAACCTAATCGTTCCATATTCATCAGAACCCGCTATATAGTTAAATTCCGGTTCGCCAATAACCACGGCGTTGGGTTTATTTAGCGTAAGAGCTTTCGTACCGGAGTCGGTAGTCAGAATGCCTGGATAACTATTATTTATAATAGTCGTCATTACAGTGAGCGATGCTGCAAAATCATCAAATACGGTTTCATTTTTTGCTCCTCCTATTATGATATACTGGCAATCCATAAACAAATAACTGCCCACCTGAACATCGGTGAATCCCGAAACAGCGTTCATAATATCATAGGTTCCTGTACCCCCACCGCTGAATATCTCCAGATTAAGTCCCGCCGCCTTCATCATATCGTAGGTCTTTACTACCGGCTCGAAATTTTTCAGTGCCTGTTCCTTTCTTTTTTGAAAACCGGCAACATGTTGAACGCCTCCATCATAAGCAAGGATACCGCGGAATTTCAGGTTTGGCATTTTGTCGACCATTTGAGCCAGGGCAAGGGCTGGATCTCCCGGAATAACACCCGACCTTTTTATCATGTTAATGTCTACCACCACATCAGCCGTGATACCAGCAGCTTTCGCGGCATCCTGCAGGTCCTGGGCATTTTGAGGATTATCAACAGCCTGAATAAAGCCTTTGTGTTTTTTCCTTAGAGTCATAGCTCTTTGGATTTTCGGGACCGTAACATTCACGCCAGTCATTAAAACATTGCTGATACCATTGTTCAACATTATTTCGGATTCCGAAAGTTTCGCAGCACACACTCCCACCGCACCTGCGGCAACCTGCATTTTTGCAATTTCAGGACATTTATGAGTTTTAATATGCGGTCGAACGGCTACTCCTGTCCCCTGCAAACGTGTGTGAACAGTTTTGATGTTTTGCGCCATCTTGTCGAGATCCACACAGAGTGCCGGACTGTCCAGATCCCATTTGGATTTACCGAGGTCAGTTGACGCGCTGTCAATATGCTGCGCCTGCAATGAGGGCGCCCATAAGCCAGCTGCCCCGGCTAAAGCACCTGCCTTCAGGAATTTGCGACGGTTTAAGTAGTGAGCCATACGTTAAAATATTAAAATGAAGTCACAGTTCTAATTTACGAAAAGAATCAACAATAGAATCAGGGTGGAGCCAGGAAACCTGTAACCGATAACCGCTCACCATTCGACCTCCATCCTATCAGCATTTCAGCGTTTTCAGGAAGAACGATTATAGCGCCACAACCTTGTGCTTCTTAATAAAATCAGGATCAATGTTGATACCCAACCCCGGACCGGTGGGAACTTTTATTTTTCCGTCCACAACTTTCAGGGGCGATGTCGGGCATTCGAATTGCACGTGGGTTTTCAATCCGTGGGTCTCGTGGTGCGCACCGGCATTGGGTAAGGCGGAAACGAAGTGAATGTCATAAAGATATCCCAGATCCCCTCCCGACATGTGCGGAGTACAAACTTTCCCGAAGGCATGTGCCATCCGCGCAACCTTTATCGAACGGATATATCCTCCGAAATAAATATTGTCAGGTTGCACAATATCAATGCCGTCATGGGCAATAAGCCAGCGGAAATTGTAAAAGCTCTGGTCCTGCTCCCCGTTCGCAACGGGAACGGTAAGCGCATCCGCAACCTTTTTGATGTCTTCGAAATGCCAATACAGGACGGGCTCTTCAAAATAACTGTAATTATATTCTTCCAGTAACCTGCCGACCTTAATGGCGCCGTCCACATCGTAATAACCGTTGGAGTCAGCATAGAGGAAAAAATCGTCGCCATACGTTTTGCGTATAAGGGGGATCAACTTTTCCGATTTTCCAGGCAGGCCCGCATAATGGATGTCCGTGGTTCCGGCATGCTGGTAACCGATCTTGATCTTGACGGCATGGACATCATATTCGGCAACGGTTTCTTTAATGCGTGCAAAATGTTCCTCCAGCGGTAAATGACGAAACTCAGTGGCCATGTAAACGGGGACTTCGGGATTATGGATTTCGCCGATCAACTGTCCCATGGATTTATTGGCGATCTTACCAAGCATGTCCAGTATGGCAAACTCGATGGTGGCCAGCGGCATTCCCAGCGTGATGCCATTGTATCGGAAATTAAAACCGTATATGTAGACCCTGTCCATGATCAGGTCCAGCTCACGCGCATCCTGTCCAATAAAAAATTTCTGCAGCTTATTGACGAAGACGGGGAAAAGCGTGGAAAGCCCACCGTGCCCGACGGAAATTCCCTCTGCCCCATCCTTTGAACGCACGATGCACAAGAAACTTCCTTCAAAACGCAGCAATTCGAGCGTTTCAATGATCACCGGCGTGGTGAACAATTCTGCTTTCAGTACAGGCTGTTTAAGTACTTCATCAAGCCTGTCATACCTGGATTTTAAGTCAGATGGTAAACTGGGATCTTTAGTTTCTGTTCCGCAGGATGATAACGGTAAAGCAGTAGCAGCCAGGCCACCACCAACGGCGGTCGAAATAAATTTGCGTCGATTAAAACTCATGATGTTATAGTGTTTTTAAACCAGTGATATAATGCAGTTTATGATTAAATATTTCACGGTCTTCATTCAGACCGGAGGGATTAAAAAAAAATTGAATATTTAAAATGTATCTTTTTCCCGGAGCTGATATAACATATTATTATCAATCGCCAGCGGGCTGTCAACTGACAACTTCCGGATTGAGGGCGGCTAAAGCTATCTTAAGCCACCACTTTACCTTGCGTTCTTTTTCATGAACCACCATAAACAGGTTACAGCCCCACCGAAAAAAGCAAAAGAGCTAATACAACCCCGATAGCAGGAATAACAACCGTTAAGGCTCCAAATGCAGGATAGGCATCCCGGTGTGTTTCGCCGGCAATGGCCCGTATAGTGGTTACCACATATCCTCCATGCGGTAGGGAATCAATCGTGCCTGAAGAAATAGAAGCAATCCTGTGCAACGCTTCCGGATTTACACCCATGTCCAGGTAATGAGGTGCTAGTAATGGAAGTGCAATGGCTTGTCCCCCGGAAGCAGACCCGGTAATGCCTGCAATCACACTGATGGCAATAGCACTTCCAATCAAGGGGTTTCCGGGAAGGTTGGTCATGAAGTCCACAGCAGAGAGGAAGGCAGGAGTGACTTTCACTAACCCGCCGAATCCTACAACGGCAGCGGTATTGGCAATAGCGATGATAGCTCCGAGCGCGCCGTCGGAAAGAGCCTTTTTGACATTAAAGAAATACTTCCTGTTGAGCAGGTAAGCAGCAATGCAACCGCCCAGCAAGGCTACGATGAGGGCGGACTCGGCCAGTAGATCATGAAAGAGCAAGGAAAGGGCTAATACAACCACAAGCGGAATACAGCAGACATAAGGATTCGGCAATGGTCTGTTGCTGAACGTCAGGTCTGTTTCCCTTGAAACAAAATATTCACCTTTTTGCAACGAGCGGGCGATCATCCATCTTAACCATATATAGCCAAAACACATCATGAAGATCGCCACGATAACGCTCACCTCCCACGCTGCATAGGGAGACGTATGGAGATACTGGATGGGGATCCAGTTCTGGATCTCCGGAGAACCTGCTGAAGTCATTGTAAAAGTCGTTGATCCGAAAGCCAATGCCGCCGGAATAAATCGCCGCGGTATATTCGCTCCTTTAAACAAGCTCACGGCCATCGGATAGACGGAAAAAGCGACCACAAACAAACTTACTCCTCCGTATGTCAGAACAGCGCAGGCCATCACGATGGCCAGCGCGGCTTTTTTCACTCCTATTTTTCCAATGATCCATGCTGCTATACTTTCGGCAGCACCACTGTCCTCCATCAGCTTGCCGAAGATCGCGCCCAGGAGGAACATGATAAACCAGGAAGCAATGAACCCTGAAAACCCGCCCATGTAACTGGTGATAAAATTGGCCTCCCCCGCATTTGCCATCTGGGGAAAAATTGCTATTCCACTTAGTAAGGCCACGAAGAAAGCTGTCAAAGGGGCTGCGATCAACAGATTTACACCTTTCATGGTAAAAATCATCAGAAGAGCAAGGCCGCCAAAGAGGCCGATCATACTAAGCATGTAAAAAGGGTTCTGGTAATTTTTCGGCTTAATTCAATTTTATCACGCCTCCATATCTTCTTACACGCAAGGCTGCCTGTTCTTTATGCGCCATGAAACCTTCCAGTTCGCACAAGCGCATTCCGTATTCACCAATGATGACGCTGGCTTCGGGCGTACATTTTTGATAGGTGCAGTTCTTCAGGAATTTACCGACCCATAGGCCACCCGTATATTTGGCTGCCTTATTGGTGGGCAGCGTATGGTTGGTGCCAATCACCTTGTCTCCATAGGCCACGTTGGTTTCCGGTCCTAAAAAGAGCGCACCGTAATTAGTGAGGTTATTCAAAAAGAAATCAGGATCTCTGGTGAGTACCTCAACGTGCTCATAAGCCAATTTATCAGCTTCAATCAGCGCCTCCAGTTCATCCGCAACAAGGATGATCAGCCCATTGTCTTCCCATGCAACGCGGGCGATATCGGCGGTGGGTAACGTTTGAAGTTGCCTTTCAATTTCCATCAATGTTTCCCGCGCCAGCTTTTCAGACGTGGTGATCAACGCTCCGGGCGAGGTAGGGCCGTGTTCGGCCTGGCCTAAGAGATCACACGCCACCATTTCAGCGTCAGCGGTTTCATCGGCAATCACCAGGATCTCCGTAGGCCCGGCAAGCAGGTCTATTCCTACGCGGCCAAATAATTGCCTTTTCGCTTCCGCTACATATGCATTGCCTGGCCCGACGATCATATCCACTGCCTCCATTGTTTCTGTTCCCGTTGCCATGGCTACCAACGCCTGCACGCCGCCCAGCAAATAAATTTCGTCAGCGCCGGCAAGGGTCATGGCCGTGACCGTTGCCGCGGGAACCTCGCCGTTTATCGGTGGCGTACAACCGATCACGCGTTTGACGCCCGCTACCTTCGCAGTCAGGATACTCATATGTGCAGAAGCTACCATCGGATAACGTCCACCCGGGATATAACAACCGGCACTGTTTACAGGAATATTCTTATGACCCAGGATGACACCCGGCAAAGTTTCAACCTCTATGTCCAGGATTGATGCGCGTTGTCTTTCAGCAAAATTCCGAATTTGCTGTTGAGCGAATTGGATGTCCTCGACCACTTTTCCGGGAACAGAAGCAACAATTTCTTTGATCTGCTCCTCAGTCAGCCTGAAAGACGCCGGGCTCCATTTGTCAAATTTTTTAGAATATTTTCTTACCGCCGTGTCGCCGTTTTTCTCAATATCTTCGACGATACCGCTGACAATTTCTCTCACTTTGACGTCAGCCACCCGGATCTCGCTTTGGCTTTTGCCCTCCTTCAAATATCTGGACATGCATTTTAATTTTTAATCCTCAACACGCTAACACATTAACACCTTAGCTCATTTCAATATGTATCGCACAAAAGTCCTCCAACTTACTGATCTTCATCTCAAGCACCTGTCCCTTCGACGTAATTTGACAGTCGCCCTGTGAGAGCAATATATCATACTTATTAACTGATTTACCGTCCAGCCGTACCTTTACCTGAATATTATTGACCGGCACCAACTCACGAATAGGACGAACAGGTCCCGAGGTTGTATTGACAAGTGAGAGAATATATTGTCCCGGTTTAATAAGAGACTTTGTTAATCCTATGTGCACGCTGGAGGGAGCCGTCGTTTCTATCGGGATGGAATTTCCTGCCAGGTACCTGATGCTACGCAATAGCAGGTTTCGTGGATCAGGGTGCCCGATCTCATGACTTAACAAGCCAGGCTGATTGGAGAAATATATTGCCTTCCCTTTTCCGAAATTATTTTCAACGATCGTGGGGAA
The DNA here is from genome assembly GCA_040902445.1 of Cyclobacteriaceae bacterium. Classification (GTDB taxonomy): domain Bacteria; phylum Bacteroidota; class Bacteroidia; order Cytophagales; family Cyclobacteriaceae; genus Chryseosolibacter. Next base: position 13,658 of record JBBDXJ010000051.1, read on the forward strand.
TTCCGTAGAGAATTCCGGAACCCACGACTTATCCGGTGGCTGGTTTTGGATGGTCGGAACCCAGGTGCAAATGACATTCGTCGCGCTGGCAGGCTTGCAGAGAGCAGTAAACCCGGCATTGAACAGCAGTTCGGTCTGTGCACTTTCCGCTTCGACGAGTGGATGTTTTTTATTTAAGATGTATTGGTAATTATCCCGGCGGGTATTTTCGCGCTTGCCCGCATACCGGACCCCGAACAATTCATGCAGTCCATAATCCTTTCGTTCCTTAAAATCTGCATCATAAAGACTCGTGGCGTAAGTAGCCAGAACATTTCCTCCATCGCGAACGTAATCTTTCAGTACTGCTATTTCCTTGTCGGACATGCACCTGACGTTCGGAAAAATTACCAGTTTATATTTTTGTAGTCTCTCTTTGCTGATCTGGTAATCCAAAATAAAATCATGGGGAATATGGTTTTCCATCAGCACCCCTTCGATGCCCTTCATCTCACCTCCAAATTCATCTCCCTCAATGGATTCCTTGCGATAGGACATCCGTGTGGGATCTGAATAATAAATTCCAATATTGGCTACAGGCGCGTGTTGTTCCAAAACCGTTTCATTCTTCTTCACAAATTCATATGCAGCAGTTTCGTTGAAAGCATTGCGGTTGTCGTGGGTCAGTGTAGGGACATTGGTGAAATAACAGTTCCAGAACCTGCCTCCTGCGGATAATATCTGCCACAACCATATTTTCAAATCTATTGATGGATCTATTACCATACGATGGGACGTGCCGTTACCTCCATACATAACAACCGCTTCCCTTTCCGGGACCATGGATTTCAGGAACTTTATAATGGTATTGCCATATTTCAGATCGAAATAATAATTATCTGACCCATGTCCGGTCAGGAAAGCAACACTCACCAGAATATCAAAATGGTCGCGGGCATTGTTTAGGTCAATTCCTGAATCGACGAGACTGCCAACGCCATAAATACTGAATACCTCCGCCGTGTAAACTTTATCAGCCCCAAATGATTTTGTTGTTTTTTTGATACCGTCCATGTTCTGGTCTGCCATTTTCCTTTTCCATACCATATATTTCTCCAACTCCTCTTCTGACGCGGTATCCCTTAAAGGCAATTCCCTCCCTGAAGCTTCTTCATATCCTTTTTTGCAATGGGGGCAGTAACAAATGCCCTGCACGCCAGGAGCATTATGCCAGATGCCATCCACCGCGTAATTTTTCAGGACATAGCGAACATATTCATTGGCGTATTCATTCCGGTGCTTTCCCAGATAGCATCCGGCATATAAACGAATGCTCCGATCCTCATACGCATAGGTGGTGACGACCGATCGATTATTTTCATCGACCATAAACCAGTCAGGAAACTTTTGATATACATGCTCTTCCGCCCCGCGGAAATCAATGCGTCCAATCACTTTAATACCTTCTTTTTTGCAGGCCGTGGTGATTTCTTTTAAAATATCTCTATCCCCCATGAGCTTGTTTACATTGGCGGCAGGTAATGGATTCTGGAAAAAATCCACAATTCCTCCGGCATTTATACACAATGTGTTATACGCCCCCTTCTTAAGGTAATCTACCACAGCATCTGCATTATAATTCCGGGCATCAATTTCCCTTAGAACCGTATGCATAATGCGCACTGGTTTCTGATACCAGTATGATTTTTCGGTGGAAGATTTATTCCATATTATCTCTGCATTGGCCATATAGGGGCCAAGCATCATGCCCCCGGTGATAACTGAACCATGCTGAAGGAAATTGCGCCTGTTAAGTTTGCCACTACTTTCCAGATTTCCTTCAGACTCATTGATATCCTTTTTCATTCCCTTTGCTTTAAGATTTCTTTAATTTAACAGCCTCTCCGTGTAACCCATTGTTAATTTAAAACTCAAATTCAAACTGCCTGAGATTTGCTGGAATTCCAAACAGAATCATTTGGTTTTTTTGATGAGGAACAAGCGAACATGTCCATCCTCGCCGGCAACGGCGATCACATCACCGTGCGCGTCGATATACTCTATGCTGGCGCCATCGGCCTGAACCTCCGGGTTGCCCACCATCTGCCAGTCGCTGGTGCGGAAAACCTGTATGCGTCCCTCGCCATCATCACGACCTCCAACGATCAGATAACGCCCGTCGGAACTCCAGGCGACCGCCTCGATATAAACCATGGAGCTGAATTGGAAGACCAAAGACATGTCCCAGACGCGCCAGACCGTCACCTCCCCACCTCCATTCCCGGCAGCTACAAGCCTTTCATCCGGTGAGAAGCGAACTGACTTAATTGAAGTCGCGTCTGGTATGAGACCATTCCCTACCGTACTCCAACCGCGGGTTTTAACCACCATCACATTCCCGGCGTTACCAGCAATGCTCATAAAATTTCCGTCCGCTGTAAAATTTATGGAATTAACAACGCTACCACTGCTCTCACTTCCATACGCGACCGTTTGAAGCATTTTCCAATTTTTAATCTCCAGGACTTTGGCGGACCGAAAGGAACCATAGGCAAGAAACCGGCCATCGGCGGATATACTAAGCCCATCAACTTCTTCCCTGACCTCATTGTACTGGATATGCCTGGCCAGCGAACCGTCAGCGAGGTCAAAGACTTTAATACCATTGAGGTTGCCCCCAACGACAACGTAGTGGCTATCGGGTGTGAAGGCACCACACTCGACTTCCAAAGATTTCGTGAACCCACCAGAGATACTTGAAACCAACTTCTTATCTAAACGGTCGACATCTTCTTCGGTGATATAGGTAAATGTATGCTTAATCGTGCCATCGGTTACGTCGAGAACAAAGGCTTTACCCAAACCATTGCCCGTTACCAGCAGCTTGCCATCGGCAGAAAATTCCACGAACTCCGTAGTAATTCCGTCTTCCACATCACCTATTACTTCACCAGATTTCCAACGAGGATCTATTTGCGTGCCCCAAAGGGGCTCCAGCCCAAAGGAAGCGCCCCCATCTACCGATGCTTTGCTCACGCCATTCTGGGCGTACGAAAACAGCACGGTTATGCAAATCAGGATTAAAATTGTCAGTGTGGTTTTAACTGGTTTCATGGCTGCTTTTTTTGAGTGCTTTTGAAATCGCAAACTTATTTTTAAATACTTCCGCGATGGTAAAGAGTTATTTGTATCGATTCTTCCGGTCCTGTTTTTGCGGAGATCACCGGGTTCAAACAAATTTAACAACTCTTCACTGGAAGTCACTACTATTCGCACTCGAAATCACCGCACCTTATCCCGATAACTATCGGGACTTTTTCCATCTCCAAAGAGATTATATAGAAAGAAGCGGGTTCAGGAAAAAAACCTTTGGGATATTTGCGAATTTTCTGATGAGAAATCAAAAAAGGACTTAAAGAGAAATAGCTGCAAAATGGGCTAAATGGAGTTGAAGGTTTTATAAAGCAAAAACTTTGAATGAGTACTATAAATTCATGATATTAACACATTATAACCTGTTTGATCACAATGACCAGATACTTACTTTCTCTTCTCGTTTTGATACCGGCCCTGTTACAGGCCCAATCCGTAAAGCCGGAGAAGGATCAGTCGGCGCGAAAGCAATTTGTGCTCTTTGATGTTGAGTTTACTTACACCAAAGAAGACGCTGATAACTCAAAACCCAGTAAGTCGCATTATTATGTTATGGGTAACAAGATAAATCCGGATCGACCCAAGGACTGGACTTCACCCACAGACTATCGCAATGGCACTGTGCATGTCCGTTTGGAGGTCCTGGAAAAACCCTCTGGCAGTGCACCCACTACATGGAGCTTGTGTTACATTCCCAACAAGGGTCAGGGTAACGGATATGGTTGCACCAACACATCCGTGTATACTGAAGAGGGAGTATATGAAAAAGATGTGCCCATGACTTCCTTCTGGGAAAATGAATCTATCATCTGGTCTGAAGGCATAAAACAGATGGACCTTGTTATCAAAGACAACAGTGGTGGACAGGGGCATGCACACAAGCGCGCTGATCATGAAAACTACTTTCCAACGAAAGTTCGTATTTCGATGATACAGGTAGCCGCTGGCGCCAGCTACGATCCTTCCTGGATCCAAAGCAAGAGTTACCGTTAACCAATAATGAGTGCAAAAATCGGGTTAAGAACCACTTTGCCGGATTCAACCCTGAATTTGTCGTCTTTACACCCATATTCTTTCAAAAAAACCCTGATCTTCGAAATGAAAATCGCGGGTGACGGAAGCGGCAGCCGTCACCTGAAAGAATTAAGTTTGTTTAACCCAAATATTAAAAGTTATGGAAGGACTGACGTTTAAGATCATCATCGACGCCCCGCGGGAAAAAGTGTGGGACATCCTCTGGAATGACAAGACCTATCGCGAATGGACATCCGTTTTCAGTTCCGGCTCAAAAGCAGAATCTGACTGGAAGGAAGGAAGCAAAATTTTATTTCTTGATGGTAAAGGCGATGGTATGGTATCAACTATTGCTTCAAAGAGACCTAACGAGTTTATGTCTTTTAAACATCTGGGTGAAGTACATAATGGAGTGGAAGATACAACGAGTGAAAAAGTGAAGCAATGGGCAGGTTCCCAGGAAAACTATACCCTGAAAACCGTCAATGGAAAAACGGAATTGACCGTTGACGTGGATATTACGGATGAATTCAAGGATTATTTTCAGGAAACCTTTCCAAAGGCGATGCAAAAAATAAAGTCAATTTGCGAAAGAAGTAACCAGGATGCGGTAATGAGCAATTAAACTGTGAATCGTGAGTGGTCAGTTGTGAGTGGTGAGTGAGTTCGTGTGATATTGAAGTTTTACTTTCGGCGGATGGCCCGTGCAGTCGTGAATAGTGAATTAATAGTGAATAGTGACTAATGAATGAGATTCTGCGTCATCATATTTCATGTCCCGCATTTTCTTAATCACTAATTCAAGTTAGTCTAAAGAATTGCTACAACTGGGTGGCTTTCCCACGCGATGAAATAAATTCGACCGCACTCACGACTGACGACTCACGATTCACGAACCACTTGGCTCGAAGTTAACCTATGGAATAAGGACCAAGAGCCGCACGGTCCACTCACCACTGACCACTCACAACTCACCTCTAAAACGTCACCCCGAAATTTATTTGAAACACTGGCGAATAAGTAATGTCTGAATCATCATTTCCCCCGGCGGGTTGCGACATGATACCCATGTCGATAAAAGGTTTTATTTTATCATTCAACTGATATTCAAATGCCACAGATCCATTGATGCCAAAGCCCTGCCCGGCATCGTCTCCATATGCGCGGTAGCCAAAGTATGCGCCCGGTTTAATGAGCAGTTTTTCACCTGCATTGAAGCGGACTTTTAGAACTCCGCCTATTTCATGTTGCGCTATTGCTTCGAAACCACCGTACCACGGAGTGCCGTAAGTATAAAACAGACCGAGTCCTAACCGGTCGGCAAGCGCGCCAAAATAATGATCGTACTCAACCCGTACCAATAACGTTTCACCAACGGACGCATAGCGGTCGATTTCCCAGACGTACATTTCTCCCTCGAACATGTAGCCGAGGGAAACGCTCACCTCATTCTTTTTAAGGTTCTGCGCCTGTGCTCCCAGCACGGCGAGAGTAAACAAAACCAGAATTATTTTTTTCATAACAAGGGGTTTTAGTTATTCATGCTGCAATAAAATTGGCTGGTAATGGAAACCGGGAGCTGGCGATCCCTGAAAAGAGCTATTCGAAGCGCCTCTGAAAACTGTTCCGGATCGGTATTGGCTCGTTAGGTAATATACGAAAAAAAAAGTTTGACGTGCAAGGAAAAAGATCGCATAATTGAACAAGGAATATATTTAAGTTAGATACAGGACGTGTGGGTCCTGTATCTAACTGTATATTTAATTGGGATTTACATCCCACCATACTCTGGAATTAAGGTCATCATCACCCTGACGCGAAACTGCTTCCGCTCTGTTATCGGCGTTAAGAGATTGTTCAATGATCGGATATATGAACCTTACCGGAATAAGATCATCATTTTGATTATCCACTGCAGGCGATAGAGCCGGGTAGCCCGTACGTTTCCAGTCGAACCATGCTTCCAGGCCATGGAAGAAGAGTGATATCCATTTTTGGGTGCCAATTTTTTCCAGTAACTGCGCTTCTGTTCCGGTATATGCCACTGCGGGCTGCGTAAAATAAGACGCGTCAGGTGATAAACCGTATAAATCGAAAGAGGCATTTATGCCATTCATATAATAGGTTTCCGGCGTTCCGCCGATCAGTGATTTTTCCGATGCTTCCGCCAGCAGGAATTGCAGCTCGGCATAGGTCATGATCACACCCTTGGCAATCTGTATTCCCAGCTCGGAGTTGGCCTGTTCGAAAAACATCGGACCTACACGTGACTGGAATTCAGGACCGCCATTGTAAGTAAGGGCTTCGACATCAGCCATGCCGTTGGGGATCCCAACATACTGATCATCGGTTGTACTGGGGGTTGCCTCAGTGGCGGGTGTGGGCCTGACAAAAATGTACAACCTGGGATCATCTGTGGCGATCAGTTTGTCTGTTATCGTTTTACTGGCGCGGAACTCATTGAAGGAGCCGATCCGGTAGGTGTAAAGCGGAAACTGGTTAGGTGATTCAGTCTGGTAAGTGTAGACAGCGTGATCGGAATTGCTCTCAAACAGCGGATATTCTGCAGGGTTATTTACAATCGTCGCCAGCTGCGCAGCTACGTTTCTGCGATCGGAAATGCGCATCAGGTACCGCACGCTGAGTGAGTTGGCAAGCTTTCGCCATTGTTCAACATCGCCGCCGTAGATCAGGTCACCGCTGATATTGAGCGCGCCATTGAGTATGGTATTTGCTTCAGCGAGGTCTGCCAGGATTCCGTCGTAGATTGCTTCCTGCGTATCATACTTCGGGAAAAATATTCCCGCCTTTCCGTTGATGGCTTCTGAATATGGTATATCTCCGTAGGCATCAGTTGCCAGGGAAAACATCCAGGAGCGAAGAATCAGCGCAACCCCCTTGTAATTGGGAAGATTATCTTTTTCCGACTGGATAAGGATGTTGTTGACATCGCGCATATTGTCATAGACGGCATTCCATATACCATTTAATTCACCCCAGAGATACCGGTCTTCGTTCACAAACTGATTTTTGGAGGTGTGTTGCATGACGGTATTCCCGATGCTCCATGTTTCGCCAACAAGGGTATTCATCAGGTCGCGCTGAATTCCGGGTAGTATCAGGTTCGGCTGGGCGGTGATCGGATTATTTCTGTTAGTGTTAATATCCTCGAAATCACTGGTGCAGCCTGACAGCATCGCTACCAATAGCGCAAGCGTGTATTTTATTTTTGTATTCGATTTCATAATGTTGGTCCTTTCGGTTTACAGTTTGAAACTTACATTAAAACCATAACTCCTCGCGGAAGGCATGGCTACTGATTCCACTCCGGGGATGATCGTACCTCCGGCGTTTGAAGCTGTTTCGGGATCGATGTGCGGAACATCTGTCCATAGGAGAAGGTTGCGACCTACAAGCGAAATATTAACATCGCGGAAAGGAAGGTTTTTCATCAGCGCATTCGGAAGCGTGTAGCCAAACTTCACTTCCCTGAGCTTGACAAAAGAGGCATCGTACATCATCGGCTCGATCAGCCTTCTACCCAACGTGATGGATGAGTGCCATTCCCGCGAAGACAATTTTGTTGTGTTGGGTGCAAAGCCGGTAATACTTCCTCCGCCATCGGTAATGGCCACCACACCCGCACCGATCACGCCATTGCCCGGCTGGGTGAGGTCATATCCATTGGCACGGCCTTCCAGGGTCTCGGCGATGATACCGCCCTCTCTTCCCACCGTTTGCGTATGGGAATAAATTGCGCCGCCTTCGCGGATATCAAAAAGAAATCCGAGGCTGAGTCCTTTAAAAGTAAGCGTATTGTAAATTCCTGCCATCCAGTCTGGATTGTAGTTACCCAGCTTGATGGTGGTAGCGGTTGGCAGTGGCTTGCCCTGGTTGTTGTAAATGATCTCGCCCACATATTGTCCCGTAGGGTCATAGTAATTGCTGGCGGGGTCAGCACTTACGCGCTGAAAACCGATACCATACATATCGCCCATCCTTTCTCCCACGCGAGCTTCTACCGTCACATACCGGCTGCCCATAACATAGTTCCTGATCTCCTGCCCGGATTCGGGATCTTTGTACAGTTCCTTTACGGTACTTCTGTTGCGCGAGAAATTGAAATTCACCGACCACTCGAAGGCAGCGGTCTTCACGGGGATCAGATTCAGCATAACCTCTATTCCACTGTTCTCGATCAGTCCGGCGTTAATAACCCTGGAACTGTATCCACTGGTCAGCGTAAGGGGAACATTCAGGATCTGATTTTCACTCCGGGTGCGATAGTAGGTGAAATCAACACCAATTCTGTTGTCTAAAAACCTGACATCGAGGCCGGCTTCAAGCGCACGGCTTTGCTCCGGTTTCAAACTGGCATTCTGAATAACCGACGATTCCGAATAGGCAGGAAGTCCCTGTGCCGGAGCTTGAGCGCCATAAAACGCATATAACCTATAAGGGTCTGTATCGTTTCCAACACCTGCAATCCCCACCCTTACTTTTGCAAAACTCAGGGGAGTTGATTCGATATTTATAAGGTCAGATACCACAAGGCTAAGAGATGCCGATGGATAAAAGTAAGACCAGGAATTGGCTGGTAAGGTACTTGACCAGTCGTTGCGGGCTGTAAGTTCAAGGAAGAGATAATTGCGGAAGCCAACCTGTGCAAAGGCATAAAGACTATTAATCTTTTTTTCGTATTTAAAAGAATAATATTCCAATGGGACCCTGGAATTGTTAATGCTGTAGATGCCGGGCACTGTGAGTTGGGGAGCGCTAATATCTGACAGGTCAAATTTTCTTCTCATCAGGTTTCCACCAATGCTTGCCGAAAGACTGAAGTCGGAACTGATGTCTTTATTAGCACTTAAAAGAAAGTCAGCGTTCGTCTCTTGCAGAAAAATTTGTTCTTCACGGTAATTCCCCAGGGGATAACGCTGTGTACTGTAAGCTCTCCTCCGGTCGCGAAACTCATCGCTGTAATCCGTGCCCACGCGTGCCATGAGCATCAGCCATTCATTGAACTGATAGGTTGCCGAAACATTGCCGAACAAACGATCGATCTCCTGACCATTTGTATTTGCATACATGTTGAAATAGGGATTGTCGTGGTAGTTATAGTTGAAGTTGAACTGATTTAGCTCCTCTCGGCCAGCCTGCCAGTAATTCCGGAAGGAGTTTATGTTGACGCTTCTCGGCAACCAGCAGTTAAACAGATACATAATATTTTCAGTGCCATAACTCAGAGAGGGCCGATTGTCGCTGAGGTTTTTGATGTAGTTGGCCGTTGCTCTGAAAGTGAGTTTTTTGGAAAGCTTGTATCCGGCTGAAAGTGCAAAGTTATGGCGCTTCAGATCTGTATTCGGTATCATTCCTTTCTGATCGAGATAGGTATAAGAAGCGCGTACATCGCCGAATTCGTTACCACCGGTCACAGCAATATTCTGCGTAAAGGTTACTCCAGTTTCAAAAAAGTCGCGGATGTTGTCGGGCTGCGGTGAAAAAGGGGTGGGAGTAATCTGACCACGAAGCGCAAGTTGAGTGGCGTAATCCACTGGTCCGATGATGGTGTTCAGGTTGCCTACATCGCCGCCGCGGAAACCGTTGGAGGTGGGGCTGTCAAATTGCCTGATTAGCTGACCGTCCATTTTGGGTCCCCACGATTCATCCACTCCATCCCTTACGCCCCCTCCATTCCCGTCGAGGAATTCAAACTCCCCATTCAGCCCCTGTCCATAAACGTTCTGGTAGTCGGGCAATTTCAGCGGATCCTCAAAAGAAACTGTTGTATTAAAAGAAACCGTTCCTTTGGATCCTTTTCCCGATTTAGTCTTGATGATGATAACACCATTCTGACCCCGGGCTCCATACAGGGCCGTCGCATTAGCTCCTTTTAATACCGTCATAGACTCTACGTCGTCGGGGTTGACAAAACCTGCTCCATTTCCATAATCCGCTTCCTGGTTGTTCCTTCCTGAAGAACCATAGATCTCGTTGGTGATCGGCACGCCGTCCACGATAAACAAGGGTTGGTTTTTATTCATATCAAGCGAACGCTCTCCACGAATGGTGATGCGTGTAGAACTTCCGATACCCGAGGGATTGCTTACAACGGTTACTCCGGCGACTTTTCCTGCCAGTGCATTGCCAATGTTCGTCTCCCTCGCCTTGGTCATGTCATCTCCGTTGATTTCCTGGACGGCGTACCCGAGGTCCCGCTTCTCACGCTCTATGCCGAGAGCTGTTACCACGACCTCAGATAATTCTGTTGCATCGGCGGGAAGAACAACATTAATGTTGATTTTGCCCGCAATAGGTATTTCCTGCGTGACATATCCCACAAATGAAAAAACGAGGACCCCATCCGAGGATGGAACATCAAGCCTGAAATTGCCGTCGGCATCGGAAATCGTACCCGAACTGGTTCCTTTCACAAGGATGTTTGCACCCGGAATCGGATTTCCATCGGTAGCAGAAGTAATTTTCCCTGATACTGTGATTTGTGCATAGCACGAGCAAATCATAAAAAGCATTAGCGACGAAGCGGTCAACTTTTTGAAAAGTGGATCGCCTAAAGAAAGGCATTTCTTTAGTACATGTGTGTTCATACGATATTGGTTTATGTGTGGAGAAGGCGGACACCCAAATGCATTTCACTGCTATAAGCAGGCGAAATTAACCCGGTGCGCTGAAGTTAATTAATTATCCGTACTGGAGCAAGAGGGTCCTATGAACGCTCAACGAAATTAATTCATCCCTGGACGCCTATTGTTACAACATCGGAAGCTAAAGATAATCCCTTCAATTGATCATGCAAAGATTATTAATTGCTCAGTAAAGGAAATAAAGGGCATGTTAACAATTCGTTAAGAATTTCAAACAAAACCAGTACAGTGAAATGGGATGGATCAAATATTTTTCTCTAATGCGGACCCTGGCACGTTACTGCTTACAGCTTAGCGCTTAAAACTTTAATCCTTATATTTACCTTCACACAATATTTAATTGTTATGAGATCACCGAGCGGCTCCAAATCTGTTTTTCTCATTTTTCTGCTCTTCGCTTTTTGTGCAGATACTTCAAGGAATGGCGACAACACCCACCCGGGAGCGGCCACTTACAAAGCAGTCGTAGCATTTCCGGCGTTGTCATTTACCCGGCCGGTTGATCTTCAGCATGCCGCGGACAACAGCAACCGCTTGTTTGTGGTGGAGCAGGCTGGCGTGATCTCCGTATTTCCAAATGACAAGGGTACTCCTGGGAAAACAACTTTTCTGGATATACGCGAAAAAGTAGACGATCAGGGTAACGAAGAAGGACTGCTCGGTCTTGCGTTTCATCCGGACTACGAAACAAACGGATATTTTTACGTCAATTATACAGCCTCTGGTCCTAACCGCACGGTCATCTCTCGTTTTAAGGTTTCATCCTCAAATGATAACCAGGCGGATCCCGCAAGCGAACATGTGCTGCTTACTTTCGCTCAGCCCTACAGCAATCACAATGGCGGACAGGTTTCTTTTGGTCCGGATGGCTACCTCTATATCGCTGTCGGCGATGGCGGTTCGGGCGGCGATCCACACAACCACGGACAAAACCTGTCAACCTTGCTCGCAACAATTCTGCGCATCGATGTAAATAAGCAGGAGGATGGAAAACAATACGGCATCCCTGCCGACAATCCGTTCGCAAAAAACAGTAAAGGATATCGCGAGGAAATCTATGCCTTTGGTTTAAGAAATCCCTGGCGCTTTAGTTTTGATGCAGCTAACGGCAGACTGTGGACCGGAGATGTAGGACAGAATGATTTTGAAGAAATCGATATCGTGGATAAAGGAGGAAATTACGGGTGGAACACCATGGAAGGCAAGCACTGTGTCGACCCTAAAAGCGGTTGCAAAGAATCAGGACTTAGAATGCCCATCCATGAATATGGCAGGGATCAGGGTATATCAGTGACGGGAGGATTTGTTTACCGCGGACCTACGCTTAAAGACCTTACCGGTAGATATATCTACGCCGATTATGCAACTCGGAGGGTATGGGCTCTTGAACATTCTGATTTCAGCAGACCAGTCAATACCCAGTTGTTCGAAGCAGATTTTGAAATTTCCTCATTCGGCGTGGACCACAACCACGAACTTTATTTATGCGGCTTTGACGGTAAGATCTACGTCCTGGAGAAGTTGTAAGTTCTAAGTTCTGGTGAAAACTTTTCAAACGTTAACCTTTCAACCTTTCAAACCATTAGAATAGGGTATTCCCCGGATTGGTATGGTTTTTTAGCCTTTACTGTTTGCAGGCTTTAAGAGAATACCAGGTTCGCAGCTTAATTCTACCGCCATGATTTCAAAGGCAACACGCCACCTCATCAAACACCATTTTATAGTGGTCGTTTTTATTCCTGCCTGTGTTTTTCTGGCTTTGATACTATCCTCCCTAGTCCCGGGATTTGAGCCGATCAAGTTTTTTCTCTTATGGTTTATCATTTTTCCCGGCATTATACTCTACCTGAGCGCAATGTTATTGCGCGAGAGAAACAAAATGTGGAAATCCATCGTATCCCTGACGAGCTTTTATGGTTTTATGGTGTTTATGATTTATAAACACTATCAAAGCGATTTTTTTACTCTCATGATGGCTAGTTTTGTATGGAATTTCTTCGTCATGATACTCGTCATGTTTATTGAAGGGCAGGATAAGGTTGCCACGCACGGTCGGACTGCCGGGGAATGAGTCATGGATATTTTTTGTCTCTTCGTGTTTTCGAACCATCTGATATATTCAATGCTTTGATTTTACTATATCATCATATATCGTCAGGACGTTTGCAGGGCTTTTACCATTACTGTATTCTGTATTTGCTTTCCTGAAAATTCTTTCAAAAATCAGCGCTTCCTGGCCGCTGGGATCGTTTGGTTTGTGGCCAAGATAATCCGCTTTCATATGGTGGTCCGTGTATTGACGTGAAAAGAAATCAACGTAGGTGGCAAGATTGGGCACCTGGTAACTGATGTGGCCAAATTCATGAGCCAGTATAAGAAGAGAATGTTTAGTGATTGTAATTTTGACCGACACGGTATACGGGCCATATGACGACTGATATCCATGAGGATCATTTTCCATCTGGTTGAGATTGGTGATGGCTTTGGCTCCGGGGTGCATCTCTGAGACCGGAACAAATTTGACGTACACATCTACTTGCCTGCCTGTAAAATCTATGACGCTATCTATTTGCTGGTATATTCCGGGGGAAATGTTTTGGAATTGTTGCAGCAACTTTTCAGTGAGTTCGTAATACAAGATAAACTCTTTAATACGTTCAATCCTCGACATTACATTTCTGTCGGGGGTCAATGTGGTCAAATGTTTAAGGGATGATCGTGCGGTGTGGATTTCATTTTCATAACCGTTCAGGATTTTTCCGGAAGCGACAGAAATGGCCAGCAGCAAGAATATTGTGGAAAGGGCATAGGATTTCACGGTAATCAGTGATTAGAGGTGGAATGATTGATTTGTTGGTTACTTCCTTTGGAAGTTTTCAATCAGGTGGGCCCACCCAAAATGCTGATCAGTGTTGCCGTTGACTTAATTAAGCGTCATACATTTGCTAATAGTCAACGACAAACAAGATTACAGTGGAATGGCTAAGAGAAGATTCCACGAATTCATCATATCATTGTAATTTTTCATCCTATGCAGGATTTTCCCGGATTAGGGAGGGAATTAGACTGTATTGGTGCTGGAAAGGTAAAACGCGCTTAAACGATCTGCTTATGGAAGGGGTATAGAAGCCCCTTCCATGAATTGCCCCGGGGTCATTCCAAACTGATCCTTGAAACATTTGATAAAATAAGACTGGCTGCTGAACCCCACGCTGTAGGCTATTTGCGCTACATTGTCACTTTTATTTCGCAACATTTCGGCTGCCCTTTTTAAGCGGATCGTTCTCAGGAACATATTGGGGGTCTGTCCCGAAAGCGCTTTGATCTTGCGGTAAAAATGTATGTGGCTGTAGCCGGCTTGTTCGCTTAGTTCCACAATGGAAAAACTTTCATCATCCATATGAATTTCAATGATACCAAGAACTTTCTGAAGGAATTTTTCATCCAGTGATGTAATCGCGATCTGACGGGGTTCCAGTGTAATCTCGCGGCTGAACCGCTCGCGCATTTTCCTTCGCTCGACAATGCGGTTACGGATTATCAGTTTTAATTCGTCTGCATCAAAGGGTTTGGATAAATAATCATCAGCTCCTGTTTCCAGGCCTGAGAGTCTGCTCGCCCTATCAGCTTTCGCTGTCAACAGAATTACGGGGATGTGGCTGGTCAGTTCATTGGTTTTAATCAGTTCACAGAGTTTGTAACCATCCATCTCTGGCATCATGATGTCGCTGATGATCAGGTCTGGCACGATCTCCTGCGCTTTCTGCAAGCCTTCCCCGCCGTTGGCAGCTTCAAGGATATGGTAATGCTCAAATAATGTTCTACGGATATAGTTGCGCATGTCTGCATTGTCTTCAACGATGAGCAGCACAGGATGCTCTTCAGATGACTCGGCAGGTTTTCCATTTCCCCTTTCTGAAATGGTTGCATGTGATAGAACATGATCTTCGGAAATCGTTTCACCTTCCGGATATCCCCGGTCTGTAGTTTCCACTTTGCCGGTTTTTTCCTTACCAAGAGGCATCCACACGGTGAAAGTGGTTCCCTTTCCCTCTGTACTTTCAACTGAGATTTTCCCGTGATGCAGTTCGATCAATTCTTTGGCAAGAGCCATTCCCAGGCCACTGCCTTCGTATCCGCGAGTCTTCGAACTGTCTACCTGGTAGAAGCGATCAAAAACTTTATTCAGATGGTCGGGTGGTATGCCGGCACCGGTATCTGTTACCTTGATTACAACACTTTCTTTTTCCTGAACTTTCAAACTTAAGTTAACTTCTCCTGCCTTTGTGAATTTAAAAGCGTTGGATAGGATGTTGTGCATTACTTTTTCCATTTTTTCTATATCCAGGAAGGCAGCCAGTTCGCGGACTTCGGGATTGAAAGTATATTTTATTCCTTTTTCAGAGGCGAGTGATTCATAGGAGGCTGCGATCTCGCGAAGAAATTCCACCAGATCAACTTTGGTACTATGCAGCTGCATTTTGCCAGCTTCGATCTTGCTCAGGTCGAGCAGTTGGTTGATGAGTCGCAACAATCGCTGGCCATTGCGGATCATTACTCCGAAGGTTGTCTTTTGATCCGGGTTCGTCGTATTTTTATAAAATTCTTTTAGTGGCCCGAGAATGAGGGTGATGGGAGTCCGGAATTCGTGGGAGATGTTGGCGAAGAAACGGGTTTTCACATGATCCAATTCACTGAGGTATGCTGCGCGCTGTTTTAGTCTTACTCTCTTTATTTCATAACTCCGCCAGTAAAGGATCATTCCAACAAACAAGAGGCCATAAAGCGTATACGCCCACCAGGTTTTCCAGGGAGGCGGGAGAATGACGACGGCAAGTGTTGTCTCATTGTCGTTCCAAATGCCGTGGTAATTGCTTGCCGTTACTTTGAAAATATAGGTGCCTGCATCGAGGTTGGTGTAGGTTGCTGTTCTGGATTTCCAATCGGTTTCGATCCAATCGTTATCATATCCCTCAAGCCTATGACGATATAAGTTTTTCTCTGGTGATGTCATTTCCATTGCTGAGAATTCAATGGTAAAGTTATTGTGTTTGTAATCGAGAACCAGTTCATCCAGAACAGTAATTGCTTTCTTGATATTGAATTCATCGCTGCCGGATGTTGTACTTTCGATTAAAGGAAATTGATTATTAACTGTTAAGTGTGTTAAAACAACTGAAGGATTTGTCTTGTCAATCCTTAAGGATAACGGATCGAATACCGTAATCCCATGCGGATCGGAGGTTATCATGACTCCCTTAGATGTCAATCCGATCCAGTCACGGGAATACTTCATGTCATCAGCCTCAGTAAAGATTATGGTGTTTTTTTCTTTTCGATCAAAACAAACCAGACCGCTGTGATTGGTAATCCATAATTTACCAATCCCATCTTCCTGTAAAGCAAAAGCTCCATATTTGTCCAACAACACAGAGGAGTTCTTTTTAAATATATAGTTAGATTCTTTCATGGATTCAAACAAGCCTTCTGTTGTTCCTATCAGAAAGATGCCCTTTGAATCTTGTCGAATGGTCATGGAATTCTCATTTTTGAAAACATGCTCAAAGGAACCGTTCCGGAACAGGTCTATCCCCGATGCTGTAACCGCTAAGAAGGATTCTTTATCTTTGGGGTAGAACTCCCACCAAATCATATCATTACCAAGCGACGTAGAATCGCCGGGAATATTGCGATACCGCACTACTGATCCTTCTTTACCATATGGGATTCGCAAATCCACCTTATTTAATCCATTCCTCCAAATACCAACCCAAAGATTTGCGGAGGAATCTTCCCAAATTCCGGTGGCGCCCCATTCGCTAATTGTATTGGGATTTTTAGGATCTGGTTGTAATCTTAACAATGGTGCGGCATCAATCCTCCCTGAACTGGGATTTACGGGTAAACTGAAAACCCCATGATTCCAGGTTCCTATCCAAAGATTATTTCTGCCCTTGAATAGCTGATTAACCTGGCCATTAATTTTGGTCTTTAGCCTAAGGGCTTGAAAATTGATCGATTGAAGACGGTTTGGGATAATTGGTGAAAAAAGGATTTCATTATCTCCATTCCGTGAAGTTTCATTTCTGGCGAGTACCAGATAATCCTGACCGTTCGCATGATAAATAACTCTTCCTGTAACTTCCCCTTTAAACGTATAATTATGAAAGGTCGGAATTTGTTTTTTCAGCATTGTGATACCTCGATCCGTCGTTGTGACCCATATATTTTGGTCCCGATCGATTGTGATACCTCTCAGGAAATCGCTTCTTAATGAGTATCGATCTTCTGTTGTGTTTTCTATTTTAATAAAAGAGCTATCGGTCGGGTTGTAATTATATAACCCATGGCTTGAAGTGGTAAACCACAAAGTTCCGTCCTTATCACATACAGCCACTTCGCCATCCAATGGAGGATGAGTGGTAGAGTAAATAACCGCAAGATTCCTATTCACTTTTACAAAGCCATGAACGCCCCCGGGTATAACTCTCACCAACCATAAATATTCAGTTTCTTCAGACGCGAAAAGGAATACAAACGGGGAATCATAAAGCAATGCCGAATCCCGAGGGTTGCACAAGGGTCGTTTGAATTTCTTTGTTTCTTTATTGAAGTTCCACAGACCTTTCAAGGTTACTAATAAAAAGATCGAATCTTGATCCTGAATGGCCATAATTGTATTTTCCTCTACCATTGATGATCCTAGTTTAAGACCGGCAGGAGAAATCAATGCTGCGGATGAATCTGGGATATCAGACTGATCATTCAAGTAATGTGCCGTCTGTCGATTTTCCGTATTGAAGCTATACAATCCTTTCCCGGAACCAGCTCCCAGCCATATTCTGGAACTTTTTTTTTCGAAACAAATGCTAACAATTGGCTCTTGAATGGCGGGAAAGTATTTTGTGAATGCATCTTTTTTCCTGTCATATCGCGTAAGCGTCAGCTTTTTATCCGGGTTAATTCGATTTTGATTTATGATGCATATATTTTCTGAGTTATCTAGTGCGAGCATGCCATCCCTGGAGCTGGCTCCTCCTCCTAGCCTTCTTTGGTTGGTTGTATCATAAAGGTAAACTTTGAAATTATAACCATCATAACGGCTGAGTCCATTGTCATGAAGGAACCAAAGAAAGCCGAGACTATCCTGCATAACAGCATTAGAATAATTCGAAGGTAGCCCATCGTCTGTGTCAAAGTGTTGAAATAAATATTGAGATTGAGAGAAACCTAAATGAAAGGCGAGAATGAAAGTCACTATGGGAAAGCAACGTAACACTTTATGGGAGCTGATTTGTATTAAGGAAGTTAAGAAAATTAATCTTATATTCATGGGTTTCCTAATCAACACTTCTTCTTATGAGATCTTTTATCCTTATCATTTCACTTGCTGGTTTAACTGTACTTTCATATAGTCAGACAAAACCCCCATCTGCGCAGTCAAGAATGAATGCGTCGGAAACGTTTCAAGCTGCAGCCTTTCCGGATGAGAAGAACCGTCTGAGAAATCTGAAACTCACCCTTCCTGCGGTGGATAAAATATTTCAGGATTTTGCAAAGAAGAATCACCTACCGTCCATGGCCTATGGAATAGTTGCCGATGGAAAACTTATTTATTCCGGGGCCACCGGTATCATTGATCTAAAAAACAAAGATAAGGCCACAACCAAATCTCTTTTCCGGATTGCCTCCATGACGAAAAGTTTTACGGCTATGGCTATCATGAAACTACAGGAGGAAGGAAAACTTTCTATCATTGATCCAGCTTCGAAATATGTTTCGGAAATGAAGGACTTCAAGTATCTAACAATAGACGCAGCACCGATAAGCATTTATAATCTTTTAACTATGACCGCTGGGTTCCCGGAGGATAATCCCTGGGGCGATCGTCAGCTTGAGGATACCGCAGAGGAATTTCGTGATTTTCTTAAAGGTGGTGTCTCATTTTCGTCCTCACCAGGTCAGCAGTTTGAGTACAGCAATCTCGGATATGCCATTCTTGGAAATATTGTAACGCGGGCCTCGGGAATGCCCTATCAGGAATACATTACCAAGAATATTTTACAGCCTTTGGGTATGAATAACACATATTGGGAATTTTCAAAAGTAGATCCTGAAACACTTGTGCTCGGTTATCGGTGGGAAGATGGCCAATGGAAGGAAGAACCAATGCTGCACGATGGCGCGTATGGCGCGATGGGTGGCCTGATCACTTCCATCGAAGATTTTAGTAAATATGTGGCCTTCCATCTTTCTGCGTACCCACTTCGTAACGACAGGGAACAAGGACCCGTGAAAAGAAGCGCTGTTCGCGAGATGCACAAACCGCATATGCCGCATTTATTTACGGATGCAAAAAGAGCTAATGGGACGCTTTGTCCTATTGTGTCGGGCTATGGTTTTGGGTTAGGATATCGCCAGGATTGTGAAGGTATCGTCAGGGTCAGCCATAGTGGAGGTTTACCGGGGTTTGGAAGTGAATACAGATTTTATCCTGACTATGGGATAGGGGTGATAAGTTTCGCTAACAGGACCTACGCGGGAACAGGCGGAGTAAATGGGCGTGTACTTGATACGTTGGTACTTGCAGGCGGCCTCAAACCCAGAGTTCTTCCAGCCTCGGAAATTCTCAACAAACGAAAAGCCCAACTGATTCCATTGTTATCTTCCTGGGATGAAAAACAATCCAATATCCTTTTTGCGGAAAATTTCTTTCTGGACCTTACACGCACTGACTGGGAAAAGAAAAGCAAAGAGGTTTTCGACAAGGCAGGTAAAATCACTTCCACAGGTGCTCTCATCGCAGAGAATCAGCTTTGCGCGTATTTTATGCTGAACGGAGAGAAAGGAAGTGTCCAGGTTTATTTTACACTCTCGCCTGAGAATGATCCAAAGATACAGCAGTTGGATTTGAGTTTTGAGCCTGCGAAATAGTCACGAAGTGTCGGTTTCCGGTTTTGGATACCCGTTGAAAACTTAAACCTTTGATCTTTGGCTTGCCTCAACAAACTGCCCCGGTGTCATACCAAACTGTTCCTTGAAACATTTGATAAAATACGACTGGCTGCTGAATCCCACGCTGTAAGCGATCTGCGATACATTATCACTTTTATTTCGCAATAGATCGGCGGCGCGTTTTAAGCGGATGGTTCTTAAAAACTGACTTGGGGTTTGACCCGAAAGGGCTTTGATCTTGCGGTAAAAATGTATGTGGCTATAACCAGCTTCCTGGCTCAGTTCGACAATGGAGAAATTCTCGTCGTCCATGTGAACTTCAATGATGTCGAGCACTTTTTTCAGGAATTTTTCATCCAGGGACGTGATGGCAATCTGTTTGGGTTCAAGAGTTATTTCGCGGCTGAAGCGTTCGCGCATCTTTCTTCGCTCTTCAACGCGGTTGCGGATGATCAGTTTTAATTCATCTCCATCGAAGGGTTTCGATAAATAGTCATCAGCGCCGGTTTCCAGTCCTGCGAGTTTGCTTTCGCGATCGGCTTTGGCGGTTAACAGGATTACAGGTATGTGACTGGTCAGCTCGTTGGTTTTAATCAGTTCACAGAGTTTGTAGCCATCCATCTCCGGCATCATGATATCGCTGATGATCAGGTCGGGGAGGATCTCTTGCGCTTTCTTCAAACCCTCTATACCATTGGCAGCTTCAAGAATATGGTAATGTTCAAATAAAGTCCGGTGGATATAATTTCGCATGTCTGCATTGTCTTCAACAATGAGTACCACAGGGTGTTCTTCAGATGAAGCCGCAGGTTTTCCATTTACACTTTCTGAAACGGATGTATTTACGAGTGTGTGATCTTCTGAAATTGTTTCACCGGTTTCGTGATATACCCGGTGGTCTGTATTTTCAACTATACCTGTTTGTTCCTTACCAAGGGGTATCCATACCGTGAAAGTTGTTCCAATGCCCTCTGTACTTTCGACGGAGATCTTTCCGTGATGCAGCTCGACCAACTCTTTGGCCAGGGCCATTCCCAGCCCGCTGGCTTCATATCCGCGTGTGTGTGAACTGTCAACCTGATAGAAACGGTCAAAAACCTTGTCTAGCCGATCCTGCGGTATGCCAGCACCGGTATCTGACACAGTAATCAGCGCACTTTGTTTATCCTGCAATTTCAAACGCATGGTTACTTCCCCTTCTTTGGTGAACTTAAACGCGTTGGATAAGATGTTGTGCATTACTTTTTCAATTTTTTCCTTGTCCAGACTGGCAACAAGTCGCGGGACTTCAGGATTGAAAGCATACTTTATTCCTTTCCCGGCAGCGAGGGATTCATAAGACGCTGCGATCTCGCGAAGGAATTCAACTAGCTCAAGTTTTGTTGTATGCAGCTGCATTTTACCAGCTTCGATCTTACTCAGGTCGAGAAGTTGGTTGATGAGTCTCAACAATCGTTGGCCATTGCGGATCATGACGCCAAAAGTAGTCTTTTGTTCGGGGTTGGTGGTTTGATTATATATTTCTCTTAGTGGCCCGAGAATAAGCGTGATAGGAGTCCGGAATTCATGGGAGATGTTGGCGAAGAAACGGGTTTTCACATGGTCCAGTTCACTGAGGTACGCTGCGCGCTGTTTAAGTCTTACCCTTTTTATTTCATAGCTGCGCCAGTAAAGAATCAACCCAAGAAAGAAGAGGCCATAGAGGGTATACGCCCACCAGGTTCGCCAGGGAGGAGGGAGGATAACCACCGCCAAGGTTCTTTCATTGTTGCTCCAGATGCCGTGGTAATTGCTTGCCTTCACGCTAAAAATATACGTGCCCGGATCGAGGTTGGTGTAGGTGGCTGTTCTGGATTTCCAGTC
Organism: Cyclobacteriaceae bacterium; assembly: GCA_040902445.1. GTDB lineage: Bacteria > Bacteroidota > Bacteroidia > Cytophagales > Cyclobacteriaceae > Chryseosolibacter. The sequence continues at coordinate 35,287 of JBBDXJ010000051.1, forward strand.
TGTTTCAATCCAGTCTTTATCGTAGCCCTCGAGTTTATAGCGATATAGGTTTTTTTCGGGTGCAGTAAGCTCCATCGCGGAAAATTCAAGAGTAAAATGGTTGTGTTGGTAATCTAAAACCAGTTCGTTAAGAACACTGATATCCTGGCTGATGGAATAATACTCTTTTTTATTCGATGGGCTTTCGATCAAAGGGACCTTATTGTTAACTGATAATCGTGTTAAGACAGGCAAGGTTCGGGCCCGGTTAATTCGCAGGGAGAGGGGATCAAACAGGGTATAACCATCGTAACCAGTGACAACCATCATTCCATTCGAGGCCGAATACGGCATACAACTGGGATCGGTTGTCCGGAAATGTTCCATGCCGTCCTTTTTATTAAATTCTATCGCCAAATTTTCTTTCCGGTCATAACAAACTATACCGTTTAAAGTCGACAGCCAAAAGCGACCGAGGGGATCTTCATTAATGGCGGTGATGTGACTATTGTTCAAGACGGGAAGTTTGCGAAACACATAAGCGGTCCCATTGTTTATTCCTTCATACAGTCCTCCGGTAGTTGCAAGCAATAAATTTCCATCCGACGTTTTATGAAGATGTTTGGGCCTTTCCTTATTTTTAAAGACATGTTGAAATCTATTATCAACTAACAAATCCACTCCTGTTGCAGTTAAAACCCAAACTGATTTTTCATCTTCCCGAAAAATATATTTGACATCGTTGTTGCTGAGCGAGTTCGAATCGGCTTTGTTATGCTTATAGTGCAGGACAGATCCTTTGGAGCCGTAAGGAAGCGTAGAAATAATCTTATTTAAGCCTTCGGTTCTTGTGCCCACCCATAAATTTTCATTTGCATCTTCCAAAATGGATGTGGTAATATTTGAGCTGATTGTGTGTGGGTTTTCGATATCGTTCGTCAGTCTCTGGAAAGGTCCGTTTTCTATCATTCCGGTGGCAGAATTAATTGGTACGTAAAGCAGTCCCTCGGCCGAAATGCTAATCCAGAATTTTCTTTTCCCCCGCCAGAAGCCATTCAGGAGCGGGCCGCGAAATGATGATATTGCAGACTGGAATTTCAGGGAATCCAGGTGACCTGGAACAATCGGTGCGATCAGAATTTCATGATCGCCATAAGGTTTTGCATCATCTATCAGAAGATACTCTCTTGAACCTGCTTTGAACAAAGTACTGAGTCGCAGCATGTGTCCCGTCTTCCCGGTATTGTAAAAACTCAGGCTGTGACTCTGCAAGCGACTCAGGCCCTGATGTGTTGCCGCCCAGATATTCTGATCGCGGTCTACAATGATTCCCATGACGAAATCACTTCGCAATGAATATGGATCACCTGGGATCTTTTTAAGGTTAACATAAGAATTATCTCTGGGATCATATCTGCATATTCCGATACCCCAGGTTGAGATCCAGAATACGCCATCTTTATCACGATCAAGGCTCATGAGCCTTACACCGAATAACGTACCGGGAAAATCAAAGCGCTGCACAATTGAAAAGTTTTCGTCTACCTTCACGAGTCCGAGCTCATTTGTGCTGTCTCTTTCAAATAATAGCCACAGTTCCTTTAGATCATAAGGTGGTCGGTCATAGAGGTTCTGGTCCTGATAGATCCCGATGATAGGCATCGTGCAAAAAAAGGCAGAATCTTTTGCATTGGCTTTTACGCGGCCAAACATTTTGCTTTCTTTATTAAATACCCATAAGCCTTTTGCTGTACCCACAAGAAGTATACTGTCGCCGTCGAGAACGTCATGCGTTAAATTGGCTTTTTGGTTTGACAATGAATCCTTTTGAACGTTTAAATAATTGTTTACTTCAAGGTTATCAGCATTAAACTGAAATAATCCTTTCGGTGTTGAGAACCAGACTGTCTTGCCGGTTTTGTCGAAACGAAGTCTTCGTGAAGAGACGCCACCGAGGTCAAGGGAATACTTTATAAATCCATCGGTTTTACGATCATATCTTGAAAGGACATAATGCTGGGTTGGAGCATTGGGAGTTATCCACAGATCGCCGGAAGGGTCTGTATACATCCAATTTATTTCAGAACCCGGTAGAGATGATTCAGGATTGTCGGGATCATGTTTGTAAACTTTGAAATTATAACCATCATATCGGCTTAATCCCCCGAAATACTGGACCCAAATATATCCGAGGCTATCTTGTGCGACTGACCACGAATAGTCAGACGCGAGTCCATCTTTAGTATCAAAGTGTTCAAAGCGATAAGTGGGTATTTCATAACCGGACTGGGCGCGTAGCTGTGCTTGCATTACGCAAACGATGCACACAGCCATAAGAAATAAGCGCGCTCCGGATTTCATTGGTAATCCATGATCAGTGGGTAAATCTAATTTAGGCAATGAAATCCACAAACCGGCATCCGCAGAGCTAAAAGGATATTTTTACCGCTTTAAGAATACGCAACCCGTGTTTATGAGATGTGACAAACAACGAAAGAAATATTGACGTGAGGATTTTGATCATCGTTGTCGCTGGCCGTTTGCACTTCCTGAATTTGCGCGAAGATTTTTGAGCGCATCTTCAAGTTTACGCGAAGGTCTTCAGAAACCTTAACCATTCCCGTGCTCTACTGGAACTGCATCTGGATCTCCTGCAGCAGCGCAACATGCGATTCTATTTTTTTCTCCCCATATTTAATAAAGCTCAAATATTTTTCCCTGAATCTTTTGGAATACACCGTTGCCTGGTGGCCGCTGGGATCATTATCGTTATGTCCTATACTCTTAAACTTATAGGTGTTTGCGAGATAAAATTTCGTATAGAACTGCATATAGTCAGCCAGATTAGGCGCCTGATATCTGACGTGTCCGAGTTCATGGGCCAGGAGCGGGAGAGCTTTTTTCACGACCGCGATCCGGACTGAAACAGTGTTTATACCATATTCGGAGAAATAGGCATCCGGATCATTTTTATCCTGGTTTAAATTGGTGGTGCCAGCTACGCCGGGGGTCATTTCTTTTTCAGGAACAAATTTTATGTATACATCCAGGTTTCGCCCTTTTCTGTCGGTGAGGGTATCGATCTCAAAGTACAGGTCTGGTGTAACGGTCCTGAACTGGTTGAGCAGCTTTTCAGTCAGTTCATAATAGGTAATAAATTTCGTGAGGTCGTTGATTTTTCCTTTCATCGAAAATCGCTGGAAAATGGATAGGTTTTTATCCGTCGCCAGTAGAAGATTGATGCTTCTTAGCGATTCACGGGCACCATGGATATCAGTGCTGTATCCGTTTTTAATTTTTCCAGGCGATGTGAAACAGACAAGAAAGCAGAGTGTAATGGAAAGGGCATACGTCTTCATAGTAATCAGTGTTAAAAGGTGGATGATTGAGTTTTGATGGCTTCCTTTCGGAAGGTTTCAATCAGGTGGGCCCACCCAAAAAACTGATCAGTGTGCGTTAACTATTTCCTGTCTTCATGTGAATAGAGTCATTAGGTAACGCTTGGTAAGGATAGGGGAAATGACAAAGCCGGGCTTCGGCTTATATAACTTTGAATGTAAATTATCTAACCTGAAAACAGGGATTTGACGGCGTTTTTGGAGCTTTGGGATGAGGATATAACGTATATAACATTTGTTTGCTTATATCGAACATCAGCCTAAAATTGTTGAAAAAGGAGGTGGGCTTGTTCAGAGGCAAATCGCCCAACGAAATAAAAAGTCCCGCCTGGAAATTGAGTGACTGGAAACAGGTCTTCAACAACAGGACATTATGGGGGATTTACCTTGGGCAATTTTGCGTCAATGCCACGCTCTGGTTTTTCCTTGCCTGGTTTCCAACTTATTTAGTTCAATACAGGGAGTTGAGCTTTATCAAGGCTGGCTACCTGGCTTCAGTACCATTTCTTGCGGCATATTGTTCCGATTGTCATCGGATTTTTAGTGAAGGAGGGGAATTTTGAGCCAGCTCTCGTGTTTGTTGCGGATTGTCGGGCTTGTTCCTATTCTTTTCTTGTGGGGAAAGTAGAGCAAAATACCGAGATTCGTGTGGAGCGGTGAAGCCGTGTCTATAACAAAATAATTCCGCATGGTTTTCATCCAAATTAGAAAGTTGAATTGGGATGCTTTCCCATCAAATTGCGAAGGCAGCATCCCAAACCTGATCAACTTCCTCAATTCAAATTCTTTCTGATCTGCTCTATCAGGGCCAGGGGGTTTTCATTCCTGTTGGTTTTGATCCTCAGAAAATCAGAATACTGTAAACGGAACCTCTTTTCAAACCTGGATGCATTGAGACCACTGCGGTCCATATGACGGTGCCCAATCTCTTCGGATTCAAGTGGTATATTTTGATAATATTTTGCATAGAATTTTCTGTACTCCGCAGTGTTTTCTACCTGGTACTTGATATGCCCGAACTCATGCGCAAGCAACGACAACGCATTTCTTGCTGCGACGATACCAATGGATGCTGTGTGTACACCATATCTTGAATCATAAGCGTTCTCATCTTCTCCCGTTGGGATGTTGGTACTGCCCGCCACACTTCCGCGTTTATTTCCTCCCTGTAAAAATTTTACATAAATATCCACAGGCCTGTTGAATTTATCCTTTATGCTGTCAATTTCATTATACATATCGGGGGAGATCAGTTTGAATTGCAGTAATAGCCTTTCCGTAAGTTCATGATACATGAGAAAAACTCTAAGCCTGGCGATATTGTCATTGGTCGCGTTCTTCTGCTCCGCAGGCATTGTGGGTTGTGACACTAACATGGCATTCAGGTTTTTGAATGCCTCCCGGGCTGCTTTGATTTCCCGCTCATACCCGTTTTTTATTTTGGCTAGTGAATGTGGAACTGTAAGAAGAGTCAACAATATGAAAAGCGCATACGTCTTCATAGTAATCAGTGTTTAGAAGGTGGATGATTGGATTTTGAGACTTCCTTTTTTTTTTGGAAGTATTCAATCAGGTGGGCCCACCCAAAAAACTGATCAGTGTGCTGTCGGAACAGGATATCCGGTTGTGACGGAAACCCGGTTGTCAACGGGCATTACAAGGTTACTTGATGGTAACTAAGAGAGCTTCGGGATATGTCTCTTTGAATATGAACTATGTAACAGGGGAATGGAAATAATGGGCGTTTAACGCCTCATTAAAGAGGAGTCATCAATTATGTAACTTTTGATAACTCAGATGTAACATCCCGACTTTGCGGGAAGAGGGGAAAATTTGGAAAGTACCTCGGTCAAATAATGCCGATTGACATTAATGATCGGCGTGGTGTGTTTCCGAATATTGTCCCGGTGTCATACCATATTGCTCCTTGAAGCATTTATTGAAATACGCGAGACTTGTGAATCCAACGCCGTATGCGATTTGTGTTACGTTATCACTTTTTTGGCTCAGCAGCTGTGCGGCGCGTTTCAGACGGATGGTCCGGACAAACTGGCTGGGGGTTTGGCCGGAAAAAGATTTTATTTTTCGATATAACTGCATCCTGCTGTATCCGGCTTGCTGGCTAAAATCCTCAATTGAGAAATCGTCATCCTCCATGTGGGCTTCGATAAGCCTCAGAATTTTTTCAAGAAATTTCTCATCGAGCGAGCTGACTTGAATTTGTGTAGGCTGAAGTGTGATCTCCCGGCTAAATCGCTCGCGCATTTTGCGTTGCGATTCAATATGATTTTTGACGATCACTTTTAATTCATCGGCATCGAAAGGTTTGGCCAGATAATCATCGGCGCCAATCCCTAATCCCGCCAACTTGCTTTCGCGATCAGCTTTTGCCGTTAACAGGATAACGGGAATATGACTGGTAAGTTCGCTTTTCTTGGTTCGTTCGCAGAGTTGATATCCGTCCATTTCAGGCATCATGACGTCACTGATGATCAAATCGGGGAGGATCTCTTCCGCTTTCTTGAAGCCTTCCTTTCCGTTTGCCGCCTCGAGGATGTGGTAATATTCTGACAATGTCTTACGGATATAGTGCCGCATGTCCGCGTTATCTTCAACAATCAGCAGGACGGGATGTTCTACCGACACCGTTGTTATTTCCGGTCCTGTTGTGGGAGCGTCGGCATTTTCTACTATATTTTTATGGTCGGAGGTTGCTTTTATTTTAAGAACCTGATCAAGGATCTCTGATTTGTGCAGGTGGTCTTTCCCCAGCGGGATGGATACGATGAATATGGCTCCTTTGCCTGCTTTGCTTTCCACGGAAATCTTTCCGCGATGGAGCTCAACCAGTTCTTTTGCAAGGGCCATGCCAAGGCCTGTGCCTTCGTATCCACGTGTTTGTGAACTATCTACCTGATAGAACCGGTCAAAAACCTTCTCCAGCTGATCGGCGGGAATTCCGATACCTGTATCTTTTACGCTGATCACGGCATTTTTTCCGTCAACTTTCAAATACAGGATCACTTCACCACCGACGCTGGTAAACTTAAAAGCATTGGATAAAATGTTGTGGATTACTTTTTCGATTTTTTCGACGTCTAAATAAACGGTGAGCTCCTGCAGCTCCGGGTAAAAAAAGTACTTTATTTTTTTATCTGTTGCCAGGGACTCATACGAGGAGGCGATATCTTTCAGCAGGTGCACCAGGTCTGTCGGATGAGTTTGCAGCTGCATTTTACCCGCTTCGATTTTACTCAGGTCAAGTAACTGGTTGATCAATTGTAACAAGCGCTGGCCGTTCCTGATGACAGGGCCGAGGATTGTCCTGGGATCTTCTTTCGATGTCCCATTGTAAATGTCTTTTAACGGACCAAGGATCAGTGTAATAGGAGTTCTGAATTCATGGGAGATATTGACGAAGAATCTCGACTTGAGATTATCCAATTCGCTGAGGTGCTCCGCCCGGTGTTTAAGTTTGAGTCGTTTGTTTTCATAACTTCTCCACAAAAGAAGGATAGCAAAGAAGGTCAAAATATAAGCACTATATGCCCATGAGGTTTTCCACCATGGAGGGCTGATGATGATGTCTAATGATGCCCCCACTTCATTCCATATGCCATCGTTATTCGAGGCTATTACCCGAAGAGTGTAATTTCCGGGGCTTATGTTGGTGTACCTTGCAAACCGATTAGCGGCGGAGGTTTCAATCCATTCTGTTTCGTAAGGTTCAAGTTTATACTTATATCGGTTATTCTCCGGGTTAATAAAATTCAAGGCGGTAAATTCAATATTAAAATCATTTTGATGATACATCAGTTTTAACTCCTTCTCATAATTAATGGAATGTAGTAAGGGACTCTTCAATTTCGTGGTATCCGCAAATGTTCCATTTACAGGCAACAACTTGTTATTGACAGAAAAACCGGTGATTATTATTGGGGGTATGAAAGAATTATCTTTGAGGCTATCGGGATGAAAAACGACAAGGCCATTGCAACTGCTAAAGAAAATGTTTCCATTACTGCTCCTCAGCCCTTTTGAAGGCATGTTATAAGCACCTACAAAATGGTTTCCTGAAAGACCGTAATTTTGATCATAATTCTTAAAGGTGCCTTCTCCTGGAAAAAAATGAGATATCATATTTCCACATGCAAGCCAAAATGTTCCGTCTCCTCCTTCTACAATTGAAATCACTTCTTCATGTGGAAGGCCGTGTGGAGTCTTAGTCCAACGTTTAAATCTGGGAATATGATTCTCAGTACCCTTAATCATTTTGTTGAGACCTCTGCCTGTTGCCAGCCAAAAATCCTCATTACTATCAATCAGTACCTGGTGTACTGCATTGTCTGACAAACTTTTTGGATCCTCGCGATCATTTTGAAAGACATCGAGCTTATCAGTTTTCAAATCATACCTTGACAGACCGCCATTTGATCCTATCCAAATTTTTTTATGTTTGTCCTCCACAATAGAATTTACCGTTCCATTAGGGAAGCCTGATATTTTTTCATATATTTTTGTTTCAAAGTCATATTTGTGCAACCCTCCAACCACACCACCCAACCATAGCGTTCCCTGCGAGTCTATCAAACACTCATAAGGATCTATTTCCTGAGGTACGGAGATCTGAAAAAATGTATTATTTTTTGGCTTATATATTTCAAGTGGTCCTGTTTGGCCGGCCATCACTATAGATCCTTTGTTATCATGGAAAAGTGTTCTTATAGATTTTCTGGAAAAACCAGAAGGATCGGCCGGGTGGTTTTTAAACTCATGAATATTTTTTAAAGAAGGATCAAACCTGAAAAGGCGAAAACCTGCGGTTGCATGAGATTCTGAAACTACCATCAATATTTGATGATTGCTGTCCTCAACCATTTTACCTATGAGTTCCCCAAACTCATGATGAATATTGAACTTATTTATTTTTGGATTTATTTGACATAATCCCTCTATGGTCCCTACCCAAATAATTCCTTGTTTATCATGGATAATTGAAGTGGACCATGATTTTGTAAGCTGATCATATTTTTTGGTTTCAGGATCAAAAACAAAAAGTCCCTTAGACGATGTAACCCATAATTTACCGTCAGGAGTTTCAATAAGGTCTGCAACTCTGACGTCCGGCAGATACCTCGTAAAGGATTTATCCCTCGTGTTAAATAACCCCAATCCAGATTCTGTTCCGATCCACAATCTACCTTTGGTATCTTCCTTCAGCAGGAAATCCTCAGCATTCATAACTATTTCGTCGTGTAATTTTCGATAGGTTGGCTTGTGTAGGACTGCCGGTTTATTAGAACGGCGATTAATTTCGACAATACCTTCCCTGCTCTTTAACCATAAGGAACCATCTTTTGTCTCTACAATATCCGTATACCATAAATCGGGAGGTAAGTTGGCTAGTTTTTCGATATGAAGAGTTTTCGGGTCTATCAGATGAATTTCCTTGCTTGTGCAGAGCCAAATCTTTCCATCATTTCTTAAGCGTAACCTTGTAACCGGGCCCCTAAATGAATTTAAGGGGAAACGAAAATCGAACTTTTCAGTTTTTGGATTAAATACAGCAATTCCATCACGGTCTCGAATCCAAAAGCGACCTTGCCTGTCTTCACAAAAAATTCGCGCTCTCCGATCAAGGATCACGGATGAAATAGGATTGTTGGAGTAGTTAGTGAAATTGTAACCATCATATTTATTTAATCCGATACCAGATTTTATCCAGATAAAACCTTGTTGGTCTTGTATTACCTCCACTACATTATCCTCGGTTAGTCCATGGCTCAAATTAAATTGCCTGGAAATAATTTCATTTTCCTGCGCAGAAAGTTCAAAAACCGAAGTACAAGCTATCACTAAAGTTGCCAGGAATAAAAATGCCTTGGATTTCATGTGGTGGAAAATAGGGACCGAGCTTTCCTAATTTACGATTAAAAATTGGCAATTGATTTAATCGTAAAGTTTTAGAACAAATTGATCCGGCCTCGCGTGGAAATAATGCGGAGTGTATCGTATACGCCATGTTGCCTAATGTTTTGCCCGGTCTACGTCTGAAACTTCCCCGGCGTCACACCAAACTGTTCCTTAAAACATTTATTAAAATACGAGAGACTACTGAACCCAACACTGTAGGCAATCTGCGTTACATTATCACTGTTCTTCGCCAGCAACTCCGCCGCGCGCTTCAGACGGATGGTTCTCAGGAACTGACTCGGTGTCTGACCGGATAACCCTTTGATCTTCCGGTAAAAATGCATGTTGCTGAACCCGGCTTCACGACTGAGTTCTTCGATAGAAAAATGTTCATCCTCCATGTGTTCTTCAATGATAGCTAACACCTTGCTAAGAAATTTTTCATCCAGGGAAGTGATGGAGATCTGTTTCGGTTCGAGGGTTATCTCTTTGCTGAACCGCTCTCGCATCCTGCGCCGTTCTTCAATGCGGTTGCGAACTATCAGCTTTAATTCATCGGCATCGAAAGGCTTGGATAAATAATCATCCGCGCCATATTCCAATCCGGTGAGTTTGCTTTCGCGGTCAGCCTTTGCTGTTAGCAGGATTACCGGAATATGACTGGTCAGTTCATTAGTCTTGATAAGTTCACACAACTTGTATCCGTCCATCTCCGGCATCATTATATCGCTGATGATGAGGTCTGGAATTGTTTCTTCAGCAAGCTTTACTCCGGCTTTTCCGTTTTCGGCTTCGATGATATGATAATGTTCGGCTAAGGTCTTTCGGATATAGCGTCGCATATCTGCATTATCTTCTACAATCAATAACATAGGCTGCAACGCTGCTGATTCGTCTTCTTTAACATCTGAATCTATCCCGGCGGATAAGACTATGTCGGACAACTTTTCTGCTTCGAGATGATAGGCAGAATCACTTATCTCGTCTTTATTCAGATGCTCCTTGCCCAAAGGAATAGTTACGGTGAAGGTTGTTCCTTTTCCCTCAGCGCTTGAGACAGAAATTTTTCCTTTATGAAGTTCTACCAGTTCTTTCGCCAGGGCCATTCCCAGACCACTGCCTTCGTAGGCGCGGGTTTGTGAACTGTCTACCTGATAGAAGCGGTCAAAGACTTTGTTGAGTTGTTCGGTGGGAATACCAATTCCCGTGTCTTTTACTGTGATCACGCACTGGTTCTTGTCGATTTTCAAATAAAGGATAATTTCACCACCCGGTTTTGTGAACTTAAAGGCATTGGACAAAACATTATGGATCACCTTTTCCATCTTTTCTGCATCGATGTATGCAATAAGGATTTCCACTTCAGGATAGAAGAAGTATTTTATTTTTTTATCCGCGGCGAGAGATTCGTAGGAAGATACGATCTCGCGAAGGAATTCAACCAGGTCAGTGGGTGAGGCGTGAAGCTTCAATTTCCCTGCCTCGATCTTGCTGAGATCGAGGAGTTGATTGATGAGACCTAACAAGCGCTGCCCGTTTCGCAGCATTATTCCCATTGTGGATGTTTGATCACCTTTGAATTTACCCTGATACATTTCCTTCAGAGGTCCGAGAATCAGTGTGATCGGTGTGCGGAATTCATGGGAGATGTTGGCAAAGAAACGGGTCTTAAGGTTGTCTAACTCAGTGAGGTGTTCTGCCCGATTTTTCAGTTTTACCCTTTTAATGTCATACTTTCGCCAGACGAATAATATTGAAACAAAAGCAAGGCCATACAATGTATAGGCCCACCATGTTTTCCATGGAGGTGGAAGAATGCGGATAACTAAGGTTTTCTCCTGGTCACTCCAGATGCCGTGATGGTTGCTTGCGCGTACTTTGAAAACAAATACACCGGCATCCATATTTGTGTAAGTAGCAATTCGGGTTTTAGAGTCGGTTTCAATCCATTCATCGTCGTATCCTTCCAGCTTATAACGATAACGATTCTTATCAGGGGAGATCATCTCCATAGCGGAGAATTCTATGGCAAAATTGTTATCTTGATAATCCAAAACCAGTTCTTTCAATGCGTTTATTGCTTGGTTAGTCGAAAATCCGCCGGCTCTGGCTTTTGTCTCAACGACGTAGTCGTGATTGTTTATTTTTAATCCTGTTAAAACGGGAAATGTCCTTGCCGTATCTATGGTGAGGGACAAGGGATTAAATAGTGAAATACCGGTCGGGTCCGATATCACCATAACCCCCGAGGTGCTTTGGTATTCCCGATACCACGGCTGGATAGCGTAAGTGTGATCGAAACCATTTGTTTCATTGAATCCTATCGCAATATTTTGCTTCGGGTCGAAACAAATAATACCCTGCGCATTGGATATCCACACGCGGCCCAGGCTGTCACCTTGCATCCTGATGACATCGTCTATCTTTAATATCGGTCGCTGGCTAAACCTGTACCGACTCCCATGCTTCCTTCCTTCAAATAGCGCACCCAATGCCGCTACGTATAGCATGCCGTTACCCGTCTTATAAAGGGT
>JBBDXJ010000052.1:0-46623 GCA_040902445.1 Cyclobacteriaceae bacterium
TATCCTTGTGTTGGTCTTCTACAGCGGGAAAAATATCAAAAGCGCGCACGCCGAGTTTCATACACTCTTCAACTTCTCTGATGATAAGGTCTGTTGTAAGTCTGAAAATACCGGGCATGGATGCCACTTCGGTTTTTTTATTTTTCCCCTCGATGAGGAATATGGGAAAGATAAAATCATTTGCAGTGACCACGGTTTCTTCCACCATATCGCGAATGGTCTGGCTCTTCCGGTTTCTCCTGGGCCTGCGCTGCATGATATTGTCAAGCATGAATTATTCTTGTTTGAGTGGCAAAGTTAGTGCTTCTGGTCTAGTAAAAAAGTGTAAGCGGGCAAGTTAAGCCAATTGCAACTGGCTTTAGTATTTTCTTCACTTCTCTTTAAAGTGCATCGGCACCTACATTCAGGAGGCTCCTCCGGAGCCGGATTTGTTTTCGTTCTATTTTTCTAATTGCATCAATGACATCAATCCTCATAACGATCGATGATATGCTGGCTGATCAGACGATAGATCTCCGAAACTGCTTCGTCGTTTTTCAAAAATTCCAGATGTTTATCGAGGATTTCGAGGTCACCGCGTTTGGCGGGGCCCGTCTGTGTTACGTCGGGCCCGAGGCTCAGAGCTTTGGTGATGGTTTCGGCAATCAGGGGCTTGAGGAATTCAAAATCCAGTTTGTTGTCCCGTAAAAGTTCCCTGGAAATTGTAATCATGTGATTGGTGAAATTCGATGCAAAAACGGCGGCAACATGAAGCGCCTGTCGCTCACTGGATGAGACTTTATAGACTTTATTGCTGATAGCTTTCGCCATCGTCAACAAAGCCTTTTCCGTTTCTGCGTCCTCACTTTCGACAAAAAACGGAATGTCCTTAAAGTCCACCTTCTTATTTTTTGTAAAAGTCTGCAGGGGATAGAACACACCTACCCGCGAGGTTGCTGCATAACTTAAAACATTTAAGGGTTGACTTCCTGAAGTGTGCAGGAGAATGGCCACTTCCGGCAAAATGATTTCCTGAGCCACCTCCATGATAACATCGTCTGAGACCGCGATGATAAAAATGCGGGAGGGGCTGGAGGAAAAATCGAGTGTGGTCTTTACCATTCCATGGTAGAGCCGTTCCACCAACGCTTCAGCGTTTTGGGGATTAAGGCTGTAAATTTCCTTTACTGAATAGTCGGTGTTATCCAGTGCGGGCGCCAGGTGCCAGGCAAGGTTACCCGAGCCGATAAAGGAGACATTCATAATTTAGAAGTCACGTTTTGGATTGTCTTATCAAGAAATACCGGTCAGACCGCTTTGAGCGGTCAGACCGGTAGATTTCACTCCCCGCACAACCCTCGGTTTACCGGAAATGTCATTGACGGTAAACACTTCTTCGAAAGCCTGCTGAAGAAAAAGGTTGGTCACCTCCGTGCCATACTTTTCATTGATCTCTACTGCCAATAACCCGCCGTTGCGAAGGCATTCGTTTCCTTCACGGACGATAGCTTTATAAAATATCAAAGGGTCATCCTCAGGCACAAACAGGGCCAGGTGAGGTTCATGCGCCAGCACATTCTCTTTCATGAGGGTTTTGTCTGTTTGAGTTACGTAAGGAGGGTTGCTTACGATAATATCAAAGTTTGAAACCGGAATTTTCTCGTTTAGAATATCATGCTCAATTAAAGTAATTTTCGCCTGAAAAGTTTCTGCATTGCTAACTGCCACAGAGAGCGCGGCATTGCTTACATCGGTGGCGTAAATTTCCGCAGCGCCAAGCTCAAGAAAAAGCGTTATTGGGATACATCCACTACCGGTGCCAATGTCCAGTATTTTCAAGGGATCGTTTAAACTTCTTTTTTGTTGCAGCGAAGAACTAAAAGTCAAAACCACGCGGATCAGTTCTTCGGTTTCTGGCCTGGGGATCAGAACCGAGGGGTTTATCTGAAACTTCCTTCCGTAAAAATGCTCTTCGCCCACCACGTACTGAACAGGTTCTCCATGATTGATCCGCTCCACCCATCTTTGCAACGTGCGGGCTGACTCCTGAGACTCAACAAGAATTTTACCGGCCATGACATCGGTTATCGAAATGCCGAAGAGCTTCTCAAAAAGAATATAAATAATACTTTGAATTTCCTCTGGCCTTTCCTCCAGCGTGACGCAGGCAACAATTTCCTGAAACAGTACTTTTGAGTTCTTCATTGAAACTGCTTTAAATAAATCCCGCGATTACGGTGCGAATTAACACGATTTTAGCAAAGGAGAAGAATTGTAGGGAAAACTCACTAAATTTTAGTCAATTTAATTTATGGAATTAAAGAATCTTGAACACTGGATGGATTTTCCTATTAACCATTCGCATGAAATATACATGAAGCGCGCCCTGGAGCTGGCGAGCAACGGTTGTGGAAACGTGAGTCCGAATCCACTGGTGGGTTGTGTTATCGTGCACGACGGAAAAATAATTGGGGAAGGATGGCACAGGAAATATGGCGAAGCTCATGCTGAAGTAAATGCAATCGAGTCGGTTGAAGATAAGAGTATTCTTAAAGAAAGCACGCTTTATGTCAATCTTGAACCTTGTTCTCACGTTGGAAAAACGCCGCCGTGTGCCGATCTGATCATTCAACATCAGGTTCAAAAAGTAATCATCGCAAATCTTGATATCAATCCACTGGTCGCAGGCAAGGGCATTAAAAAATTGCGAGATGCAGGCATAACTGTCATCACGGATATCCTGGCACAAGAGGGATCAGATCTGAACAAGCGGTTCTTTACATTTATGGGAAAGAAAAGACCCCATATCATTCTAAAATGGGCGGAAACTTCCGATGGATTTATCGCCCGGAAAAATAATGATTCGCGATGGATCAGCGATGAGTATTCGCGGCAGCTTGTACACAAATGGAGATCTGAAGAAGATGCCATATTGGTTGGTTCCGGTACCGCATGGTACGATAACCCGATGTTGAATGTCAGAGATTGGAGCGGCCGTGATCCGGTAAGGGTCGTTATTGACCGGTACCTGAAACTTGGTTCAAACCAAAATCTTTTTAATCGGGTAAAATTGACTATCTGTTACAATCTCGTAAAAGAGGAAGCGCACCAAAACCTTTTTTATGTTCGTTTAGAAGCAGAAAATTTCCTGGAATCGGTTATCGAACACCTTCATCGGCAACAAATTCAATCAGTAATTGTGGAGGGCGGCGGCCAGATCATCAATAGTTTTATCAAAGCCAACCTTTGGGATGAAGCCAGGATCTTCATATCACCGCAAAAATTCCAAACCGGGGTGCCGGCTCCACGGCTTTCGGGCGTATTATACAACGAGCAAAAGCTCGACAACGATTGGTTGAGGATAGTGCTTCCGCTGACTTGATATCCACAAGCTCAGGAAAAATTTCCGAACCCTTAAAAACTAAAAATTTTCACAGTGTTTGTGCCTATATTCGCGCTGATCAAATTGGTATTTGTTATGATTGAAAAAGTAAACATCCGGCGAAAACTTGATCTCTTCCCGGATCACTGGAATCCAAAAATTGAACACCGTCCTGTGGCAGAAAAGGAAGTAGAGATCCTTCTATTTGAACCTGCAACAACACTGAACACCGGCAATTTAGTGAATGAACGAACGAAAAAGGAACTAAAAAGAATCTAGCGATAAATGTTCATGGCTGAAGAACTGACCATCTCGAAATCAAAGGAAAAAAAAGACCGGTATCAAACACTGATACCGCAGTTAGAATCGCTGGTGGCAGGCGAGAAAGATCTCATTGCCAACCTCTCCAACATAGTTGCCGCACTGAAACAGACTATGGATTTTTTCTGGGTTGGTTTTTATTTTGTCAGAGAGGGTCAACTGGTATTAGGCCCATTCCAGGGACCTGTGGCCTGCACACGCATCGACTTTGGAAAAGGTGTCTGCGGAACTGCGTGGAAAGAGAAAAAGGCTATCATCGTTCCGAACGTGGATGAGTTTCCCGGACACATTGCGTGCAGTTCAGCATCCCGTTCAGAGATCGTATTGCCAGTATTTAAACATAACCACGTTGCTCTTGTGCTGGATATTGACAGTGACAAGCTCAGGGACTTCGATGAAGACGATAGCGACGCCTTAAAGCAAGTGATTAATGTGGTAGAGCGCTTATTGTAGTATTTTGTCACAGTCCACGGACGACAGTCCACGGCATGAGCAGGTCTTAAGATGAGAAACCAGGTTAAAATTTTTCGTAATGCAATTATGAAACTTGTGATGCATATTTCTCAATTTACAGGCCGGTCTGTGGTCTGTGGACCGTGGACTATCTGTTAATGACTGCAATCAAAATTCATTACCCTTACGGCATTTTCTATCGATTCATGACGCACCTTCAGGATTTTTACAAGAACAGAAAAACATTATTTACGGCAGCAATATCAGTAGTCAAAATAAAGATCAATATCATTTCGAACATCCGACTGGCTGTAGCCCTGATCTTTCTCGCTTTTTTATATTTCGGATTTTCGAATTACACGCTGTTTTATGCGCTGCCAGGGATTTTGCTGGTTTTTATCCTGCTCGTCCGGTGGCACGCAGCTCTGTTCGATAAGAAGGTCCATCTTGAAAATTTAGAACAGATACAACTTGATGAGTTGCAGGCCATCAACGGTGATTACTCAAACAACAACAGTGGTTCTGAATTCATCAACACCCATCACCCTTATACGCACGATCTTGATATCTTCGGAGAGGGATCGCTCTTCCAATATCTTAACCGCAGCAGTACGCGTGGGGGAAAAAACCTCTTAGCAGAGCGTTTGTCTTTCAGGCCCGCAACAACGGAAGAGATCAAAGCGCGGCAGGATGCCATTAAAGAACTTGTTACAAAATACGAGTTCCGCCAGGAAATCCAGGCCCTGAGTATGCAAATCGATGAAGAAGCGGACACCCAGCGGCAACTGCAGCGCTGGTTGGATCAACCTTCATTTATTTACGGAAGATTACTTTATAAATTTATTCTGAACATATTTCCTCCGCTGACGCTGGCACTTGTAGTTACTTCATTTTTCGTCGGAGGCCTTACCATTTTCGCCGTCCTGGCCGCGGGAATACAATGGATAATCCTCGGGTTTCATCTCCGCCAGGTTAATGAGTTCCATCAGTATATCAGCCGCAAGAAAAATATTCTCGAAAAATACGCCCGCATACTTTTTTTTATCCGAAAGGAAAATTATTCATCCCCATTAATGCAACGGCTGGGCGGTCAGGCACACGAGGCCGACCTAAAGGTGAGGAAACTTGCCTCGCTTCTGAGCGCGTTCGATGCACGATTAAACAGTATGACTAATCTGGTGGTGAACAGCTTGCTTCTTTACGACCTGCAATGCGTTTACCGGCTCGAAAAATGGAAAGCAGAAAACGCGTCGCAATTAACCGGATGGATCAATACTATTCACGAGAGTGAAGTATTGTGCGGTTTTGGTACCTATGGCTTTAATCATCCCCACTTTGCGTTCCCGGAGATCAATCAGGATCGCCAGCTATCGGCAAAAGCAATGGGACATCCGCTGCTGGAAGAAAAGGAACGGGTGGCTAACGATATTCACCTGGACCCGGGCCAATCCATCATGATCATTACAGGAGCAAACATGGCGGGGAAAAGTACTTTTCTCCGGTCCCTCGGCGTCAACGTCGTCCTTGCACTCAGCGGCGCTCCTGTTTGCGCCAAAGAGTTCTATTGTCCCTTCATTGACGTGCGCTCGGGTATGAGAACAGCAGATTCACTGAAGGAACATCAAAGCTATTTTTATGCTGAGCTCGATAGGCTGAAATCCATTATGGATGAACTTCGCGACGGTAAACACCTGCTGATCTTACTGGATGAAATCTTAAAGGGAACGAACTCCACTGACAAGCAAACAGGATCGGTTGCTCTGGTAAAACAATTGGTCGAGCACCCCTGTCTGGTACTAATCGCTACCCATGACCTTGCGCTGGGCGACCTTGAGAATGTCTATTCGGGAAGAGTTCTGAATTATTCTTTTGAAGCAAACATCGAGAATGAACAATTATCTTTCGATTACAAATTAAAGAGGGGACTGGCTCAGAAAATGAACGCTACATTTTTAATGCGCAAAATGGGGATCATCGGATCAGGAATAAAGGAGTAAGGGTACGCAAAGGCGCAAAGAAAGATCCGAAAGTCGAAAGATTTCCTACCGCAGTTAAATCTAATTCGTCTCTGTAAAAAAGGTTGAGGATCTTGGAATAATTGAGGATTTTTTTCTACCTTAATTATAATTAGCTTCTCTAAAGAAAGCGGTTACAAACATTTTATCAACCTCGAACCTGCCAACATGCAAAATCGAAGAGACTGGCTGAAAAAAGCGCTGATAGCTTCAGCAGTGTTACCTTTGGGGGCTTCTCTGGGAGAACAGCTGATGGCTGCACCTGTAAGTGAAGCCGAGCGAAATTTTTTAAGGAGTGGTCTGAAGAGTCCTATGAAAATAAGGCTGGGTTCAAATGAAAATCCATACGGTCCCTCTGACCGGGCGCGCGAGGCAATTAGCCAGATCGTTTCAGAAACAAACCGGTATCCTTTCCAAACTGTTTCCGAATTTAAAACGCTCCTGGCACAAAAAGAGCATGTTACTCCTGATCACATTCTTGTGGGCGCAGGTTCCAGTGATCTGTTATGTGCGGCGGGTGCGGCTTTTGGTGTGGAGGAAGGTTCTATTCTTTCATCCTATCCGACTTTTCCCATGCTGATGAATTATGCATCGGTATATACTGCTTACTGGGACAAGATTGATCTCAACGAAAAGCTGGAGACGGACTATCCCCTGCTCGCTTCGCGGATAAAAGACCGGACGCGATTGGTCTATATCTGCAATCCGAATAACCCGACAGGAACGCTGGTTGATCCCTACACTGTAAAAACATTTTGTGATGAAGTCTCCAGGACAGTGCCCGTATTTGCGGATGAAGCATACCTGGAATTTCTGGAGCCTTCCCGGCAGATCTCCATGGTCGACTTAGTCAGACAGGATAAAAACATTATTGTTTCGAGAACCTTTTCAAAGATCTATGGGCTCGCAGGTTTGCGTATAGGATATCTCATAGCCCGGCCCGACATCGCGAAGAAAATTGCCCGACACCATCCCGGCATTCCCACCAATCAGGTAGGGCTTGCAGCTGCAACGGTATCACTGGGCGACATGGAATTTATGGAGTTAAGCCGAAGGAAAAATGCCCTTGCGCGCAAGCACTTAACAGATTACCTGGACAGGAAAAATTTCTTTTATGGTAAGTCCCATACCAATTTCGTGATGTTTGATCCAAAGTCCGACGGCACTCAAATCATGAACAAACTGGCTGAGAAAGGAATCGCTATCCGCGTGTGGGATTACAAGAGCAAGCCGTGGTGCCGCGTGAGCATCGGCACGCTGGAAGAAATGAAAATTTTCACCAGGGCTTTTGATGAGTTGGAGCTGTAATAGAGGTGATGAAGGGTGCAAATTGTCTGAACCGGGATTAAAGGATTGCCACGATGGGGGCCTTGCTGCTAAAAACTTTCTGAAAGTTCTAAAACTTTCAGAAAGTTGACGTAGGCACACCCATCAATTCTGCGAGCTTGTTCACTGTATAATCTATTTCTTCCGGAGTGTTGTACTTGCTGAAAGAAAACCTGACCGCTCCGCGTCTGGAGCCGGGATACAATGCTCCGAGCACGTGTGATCCCTGGGTCGCTCCGCTGGAACAGGCACTTCCTCCCGATGCTGAAATTCCCTGAAGATCGAGATTAAACAAAAGCATGTTGTTTTCTTCTGACTCGGGAAGGCTTACATTTAATACGGTGTAAAGGCTTCTTTCGAGATTTTCAGAATCGCCGTGAAAATCTATCCCCGGAATGGTGTGTCTGAGTTTTTCAATCATGCGCTTCTTAAGACCTTTTATGTAACGCGTGTGTTCTTCCATATCGCGGTAAGCAATCTCGAGTGCTTTCGCCAGGCCAATGATACCATACACATTTTCAGTGCCACCCCGCATATTCCTTTCCTGAGAGCCTCCGTATACGAAAGGAAGAATTTTTTTGTCCCGGCGAATGAATTTGAAGCCCACGCCTTTCAGCCCATGAAATTTATGAGCGGCAGCGGTCATACCATGGACCTTTGTTTTTTTCAGATCGTGTTTATAATGGCCAACGGTCTGTACAGTATCAGAATGGAAATAGGCATTATACTTGTCAGCAAGTTCACTTGCCCCTTGCAGATCAAGCAAATTACCGATCTCATTGTTGGCGTGCATGAGGGTAATCAGGGCGCGGTCGTATTTTTGAAGAAGCGTTTCCAGGTGTGCCATATCCACATAGCCTTTTTCATCGAGGTTTACCATATGGACCTCTACCGGATTTTTTTTTACAAGATTTTCTAACGTATGGGTTACTGCGTGGTGTTCAATGGGTGAACTGATAATGTTCTTAACGCCATAGGTCTCCACGGCGCCAACCAAAATGGCATTGTCAGCTTCCGTGCCGCCCGAAGTAAAAATGATTTCGCCCGGGGTACAGTTTAAAAGCTCGGCCACCTTTTTCCTTGCCGACTCTATTCCAGCCCTTACCTTCCTCCCATGGGAATGCGTGGACGAAGGGTTTCCAAAATGATCGAGCATAAAAGGCCTGATCGCATCGAAAACCTCGGGATCGAGCGGGGTAGTAGCAGCATTATCCAGGTAGATTTTCATGATCGATCACTTCTTCAGCAACTTTTCTGAAATTATTTCTTTGATGTCGGTCATTATTTTTTTTGCCAGGTGGTCAGCCTTTACTTCGAGGTCAGACTCGGCGTAAATCCGGATGATCGGTTCCGTATTAGACTTGCGCAGGTGAACCCATTCTTTGTCGAACTCGATCCGCACGCCGTCAATGGTATTGATAGGTTGTTTCTGGTATTTCTTTTTTACGTAATCCAGGATCTTATCCACGTTGAGATCCCTGGTGAGTTCGATCTTATTTTTTGAAATAAAATAATTCGGATATTTCATGCGCAACCGCAGGGCGCTCATTTTCGATTTTGCAAGATGAGTTAAAAACAACGCTATACCTACCAGCGCATCCCGGCCGTAGTGCAGGTCTGGATAGATTATCCCGCCATTGCCTTCGCCGCCGATAACAGCGTTTTGCTCTTTCATCATCGCAACAACGTGAACCTCGCCTACCGCCGACGCAAAATATTTTCCTCCGGCTTTTTCTGTGACATCCCGCAACGCCCCGGTACTCGAAAGGTTGGAGACCGTATTTCCATTTTTCGTGCTGCCGGCATCCAACACATAGTCTGCCACAGCAACGAGGGTATATTCTTCACCGAAGGGAGTTCCATCTTCGCATACGAATGCTAGGCGGTCCACATCCGGATCGACGACAATACCCAGGTCGTATTTTCCCTTCAGGATTTCCCTGGTAATATCCGTCAGGTGTTCGGGCAACGGTTCCGGATTATGGGGGAAATGACCGGTAGGTTCGCAATAAAGGTCTTTCACGGTAACGCCGAGTGCGCTCAGCAACATAGGAACAGCAATACCACCGGTTGAGTTAACTGCATCAACAACCACCCGGAATCCACGGTTGTGAATAGCTTCAGCATCCACGAGAGGAAGTTTGAGTATTTCTTTAATGTGTTTCTGAATGTATCCTTCTTTCTTTTCGTACTTACCAAGTTTGGTGACCTGCGCAAATTCAAAATCTTCCGCCTCAGCGATACGCAATACTTCTTCACCATCTGCTCCTGAAATAAATTCACCTTTATCGTTCAGGAGTTTTAATGCATTCCATTGGATGGGATTATGGCTGGCAGTTAAAATAATCCCACCGGAAGCTTTTTCCGCAGTCACGGCCATTTCAACCGTCGGTGTGGTTGATA
The DNA here is from genome assembly GCA_040902445.1 of Cyclobacteriaceae bacterium. Taxonomy (GTDB): domain Bacteria; phylum Bacteroidota; class Bacteroidia; order Cytophagales; family Cyclobacteriaceae; genus Chryseosolibacter. The sequence goes on from JBBDXJ010000052.1 coordinate 9,880, forward strand.
ATCCGAGGTCGACAACATCTATTCCCAGACCTTGCAGCGTCGCGCAAACAAGATCGTTGACCATTTTCCCTGAAATTCTGGCATCCCGGCCCACGATGATCTTTTTTTGTCCGGGTTGTTTCATCACCCACGCCCCATATGCTGCTGAAAATTTCACAATATCGAGAGGTGTGAGGTTATCACCGGTCTTACCTCCAATCGTTCCACGTATTCCGGAAATTGATTTTATTAATGCCACAGCCTTTTTTTATAATATCAGACGGCAAATCTAACAACTTTATGAGACAAATGAGGGAGGAGGTGGGAGGTACGAGGGAGGAGGGGAGGAAGGGGGAACATTTTGATCTGAATAAACGCGGATTTATTACCTTGCCTGTATTGTTGGAAGCACTGTATGAAAAAACCCATTTCTTCTCCGGATCTAAATCGTCAGGAAAAACTGAAGGCCTTTGACAGGTTGTTGACCATCATGGATGAGTTGCGGGAGAATTGTCCGTGGGATAAAAAGCAGACCCTGGAAAGTATACGCCACCTCACCATCGAGGAAACCTATGAACTTTCCGATGCGATCCTGGAGGGCGACCTGTCTGAAATCAAAAAAGAGATTGGCGATCTGATGCTGCACCTGGTATTTTATGCGCGCATCGCATCCGAAACCAATGCTTTTGACATTGCCGATGTACTCAATTCAATATGTGATAAACTCATCGAACGGCATCCCCACATTTATAGCGATGTTGTAGCAAACGATGAAGAAACCGTAAAGGCGAACTGGGAGAAATTAAAATTAAAGCATGGCAATACGTCGGTTCTGGAAGGTGTTCCCAAAACTCTTCCTGCGCTGGTAAAGGCGATCCGTATTCAGGATAAAGCGCGCGGGGTCGGGTTCGATTGGGAAAAAAAAGAACAGGTCTGGGAAAAGGTTGAAGAAGAAATGCGGGAATTCAGGAAAGAATTCAGCGCCGAAAGTGCCTCCGGCATTGACCGGGAAAAAGCCATGGCCGAATTCGGCGACTTACTTTTTTCTTTGGTCAACTATGCGCGGTTCATTGAAATAGATCCGGAAGAAGCGCTCGAACGGACGAATAAAAAATTCATCAAACGTTTCCAATACCTGGAAAAGGAATCTGCAAAAGACGGAAAAAAATTAGGGGAAATGACACTGGCTGAGATGGACCGCTACTGGAACAAGGCCAAATCGCTTTAGGTCCGGGTTTTGGTTTCACGTGATTCCGGCCGGAATTGCTAATTTTGGCTTCCAACCAACTCCCTCATGGCCAAAAACAGGAAACTGCTCTTCTATCTTTTGGTCCTTGCGGTTTTTGGCGGATTGATTACTGGATCACCGGCAAGGTAAAAACATTCCTGGCCGAAACACGGTGCCATGTTGGCGTATTGGTTGATAAAGATTTTGAGGTGGCAGACAGGATTGTGGTTATGTTGGGCGATTTTAATGACCTGTTCTTAATTTCGTTTGCCGAGCGGTTTATAATCAAGAACAATGCTCGTGTTGTATTATCAGACCCTAACCGGCTGATAAAATCAAATATTACCTTTTCCATGGCCGTGGAAAAGATCAACGGGGAAAATCCCCAAAAGCTGGAGGTATATGAAAGCCATTCCCTGGACGCGGCTTTCATTCAATCCTTTAACGTGTTGCTCATTAGTACTTCCGGCTGGAAAGACCTTTCAAAAACCAGAAATTCGTGGATGCCAGCTGCACGTTCAATTCTTATCCTGAAACCCCAGGGCAATGCCGTCTAAAAGGGAATTTTTTAAACCACATTAAAACACCGATAAAAAATTATCTTTGCGGCCTATGGCTAACCAAGAAGACAACCTGCTAAAAAATGTTATTTCCCATGCAAAAGAGTATGGGTTCATTTTTCCATCCAGTGAAATTTATGACGGACTGAGCGCTGTCTACGACTACGGGCAAAATGGCGCCGAACTCAAGAACAACATCAAAGAGTACTGGTGGAAATTCATGACGCTTTTGCATGACAACATTGTAGGGATCGATTCTGCCATATTCATGCATCCCACTATCTGGATAGCCTCAGGACATGTTGATGCCTTCAATGATCCCATGATCGATAACAAGGATTCAAAAAAACGATATCGCGCCGACGTGTTGATTGAAGATGCCATCACAAAAATCGAGGAGAAGATCGAAAAGGAAACAGAGAAGGCAGCAAAGCGGTTTGGGGAATCTTTCGATCGTGAAATGTTTTTAAGCACGAACGCGCGGGTACTGGAATACAAAAAGAAAATCGAAGAAACGAATGCGCGTCTGAAAGTTGCGATGACTGATGGTGACATGGGTGGCATGAAGCAACTGATCATCGATCTGGAGATCACCGACCCGGTTTCCGGCACACGCAACTGGACGGATGTCAGGCAATTCAATCTCATGTTTTCCACCGAGATCGGTTCGCTGGCGGAAGATGCCAATAAAATTTATCTCCGTCCTGAAACAGCTCAGGGAATATTCGTGAACTTTCTGAACGTACAAAAAACCGGACGGCTGAAAATCCCATTTGGTATTGCACAGATCGGCAAAGCGTTCCGAAACGAAATTGTGGCCAGGCAATTCATTTTCAGAATGCGGGAGTTCGAGCAAATGGAAATGCAGTTCTTTGTGAAGCCAGGCGAAGAGATGAAATGGTACGAATTCTGGAAAGAGAAAAGAATGAAGTGGCACAAGGTGATTGGTTTGGGTGAAGAAAACTATCGCTACCACGATCACCTGAACCTGGCGCATTATGCCAATGCAGCCTGCGACATTCAGTTTAATTTTCCTATGGGCTTTAAGGAACTGGAAGGGATCCATTCGCGGACAGATTTTGATCTAAAGAGCCACGAGAAATTTTCCGGAAAGAAACTTCAGTATTTCGATGCCGAAGACAACCAGAGTTTTATCCCTTACGTCGTGGAGACTTCTATTGGCCTTGACCGGTGTTTCCTCGCTATCCTGTCAAAAACTTACAGGGAGGAAAAACTCGAAGACGGAAGTGAACGGGTAGTGCTTGCTATTCCCCCGCCCCTTGCTCCAAATAAAGTCGCCATCCTTCCTTTAATCAAAAAAGACGGTTTGCCTGAAAAGGCACAGGGTATCATGAATGACCTGAAGTATGACCTTCGTTGTTACTACGAAGACAAAGACACCATCGGAAGGCGCTATCGCCGGCAGGATGCAATCGGAACCCCTTATTGCCTGACTATCGACCACCAGACCCTGCAGGATGACACCGTTACTATCCGTGACCGCGACAGTATGAAACAGGAACGTGTGCGCATTTCAGATGTGAAGACTAAAATGATCAAGGCCTGCTCGATAAACAATTTGCTGAGAAATATTTAATACATGATCACCATCCTGGTCATTTCCTGTTTTATCGCCCTGGTGGCGTATCGCTTTCATCAGGAGGTTCAGCAGGGTTATCAATACGCCGGAAGAAAAGTGGCTCCCGTAAAAACATGGGTTCTTCCGGTACCACAGTTATACAAAGATATTCTTCAGAAATATTTTCGGTATTACCAATTACTGTCTCCCGTTAATAAAGGAAAGTTTGAACGCAAGGTCTGCAATTTTCTTTACAGCAAGCGTTTTATTCCCCGAAACATCGATGAAGTCACCATTGAAGCAAAGGTGCTTATTGCCGCTTCGGCTGTGCAGCTCACCTTTGGGCTGCCAAATATTTACCTTCAGCATTTCGACAAGATCCTTGTTTATCCGAATGAGTATTATTCGTCTATTACAAAACAGTATCACAAAGGCGAAGTGAATCCAAGGTTTGGGATCATAGTATTATCCTGGAACAATTTTGTGGAAGGTTATATTAAACCACAGGATTCCGTTAACCTGGGTTTACATGAAATGGCCCATGCCCTGCGCCTTGAAAATATCATCCGCAATTCAGAATATAAATTTTTCGATGAGGAGTTAGTACGCAGGTTCGATGATTACGCACAGGGAATTTGCAGGAATATGAAGGATTATGCGAGCATATTCCGGTCGTATGCTTTCCGGAATGAGCACGAATTTTTTAGTGTGGCGATAGAAAATTTCTTTGAACGATCTGAACTCTTCAAAAAGCACGTTCCTGAATTGTATGTAATTCTGACGCGGCTATTGGGTCAGGATCCCTTAAAACTGACACAGGTTTAAACTTCCCCGGGCAGATTTGATTATCATTGCAAAACTTTTTGCATGATTTGGAAAACCCTGCTTTCTGCCAAACGGAAAGGGCAAAAGACATCGCCTGCGCCCGGAGCCGGAGCTTTGGCAGACGCAGCCGGAATGAATGCAGAAGCCTCGCGCAGCGCGTTTGAGCAGGATTATGACCGCATCATCTTTTCGCACCCTTTTCGACGTTTACAGGATAAGACCCAGGTCCATCCTCTGCCTGAGCACGATTTCGTGCATACGCGTCTCACCCATAGCCTGGAAGTTTCAAGTGTCGGCAGATCGCTCGGAAAAAGAGTTGGAGAAAAAATTCTTCAGCGCCATCCTGGCCTTACCGCTGAATTTTCTTTGTATGATTTTGGAGCTATCGTTGCGGCAGCGGCCCTGGCCCACGATCTCGGCAACCCGCCTTTTGGCCATGCGGGCGAGGACGCCATTTCCGATTTTTTTCTACACAATCCCGCAGCATTGTATTTTAAGGATCACCTGACAGAAGCACAATGGCAAGACCTGGTAAGGTTTGAAGGAAATGCCCAGGGCTTTCGTATTTTGGACAAAGAACAATACGGTCTGCGACTAACTTATGCCACCCTGGGTGCATTTACGAAATATCCCTGTGAAGCATTTTTTTCCTTGAGAGATAAGAAAAGAAAGAGCCAGAAGAAATTTGGTTTTTTCCAATCTGAAAAAGAAGCATTCAAAGAAGTTGCAAATGACCTTGAACTCATCGCCAATGAAAATGGAAGCTGGTGCCGTCACCCACTGGCATTCCTTGTGGAGGCAGCGGATGACATTTGTTATAGCATTATTGATCTCGAAGATGGCTGCCGTCTGGGGCTGATATCTTTTGATGATACAGTAGCATTGCTGGCGGGTATTTTACGTAAGAAGTTGGACAAGGATAAACTGGGCAGGAATGCAGACCTCAATCAAAAACTGGGCATTCTCCGTGCGATGGCAATCGGCGAACTGATTGAAGCTTCAGTAGAAATATTTTTGTCGAATGAACAAAGGCTTCTCGATGGTTCCTTCGATGAGGCATTGACGGACCTTTGTATCTTTCGCGACTCCCTGAAGGAGATCAGTAAAGTATCGATCGAAAAAATATATCACGCGAAGCATGTCGTTGAAATCGAGGCATCGGGACACCAGATATTGCCCGGCTTGCTGGAAGAGTTTACGCAGACAGGCCTGCATCTGATACACAAGAAGAAATCGAGGAAATACAACAATCTCCGGTTGTTACTGCCGGTTGAGGTTGCTTCTTCAATAGAAGATAAGCCAGACGACCCGTACCACATGGTCAGGGAAGTCATTGATTTTATTTCCGGCTTGACAGATCGCCATGCGCTTTCATTATACAGGCGGATCAAAGGAATTAGTTTATAAGGAATATATTTGGAGGAAAATAGATAATCAGGTTACCGCCCCACTCTGGCTAATCTATGAATTTGCCTATCGTAAGAAATATTATTTTTATAATCGTCGGTCTGATCAGCGTCCTGCTGGTAACGGATGTCGCATTAACCTATTACAACAACGAGATCATTAAGCAGAATCACAACATCCAGTTACAGGTCGAGAAAGTAAAAATCTATTACGATCAGATCGGAAAGTCCATCATTCATTCACTGGACATTGGACTGCGCGGATACTACATTGTAAGGACTCCCGCCTTCGTTGCGCCGATGGATAATGCCATCAATGTAAAAGACAGTCTTTTACAAAACATTGAGCTCCCCTTGAGAGAACTCCACTATGACGATACGGAATACAGGATATTCAAAGATTCGCTGAACGCTTATACAGACTATTCTTTTATGCTCAAGGATTTTCTCGTAGAAAACCGCGACGAAGATTTCAGAAAGGTCTTTAGCTCAGACAAAGGCGCCCATTTGTGGTGGCAATACGAGCAGCTGGAAAATCATATCATGAAACACATTAATGCACTGGACTACGAGGCGCAAAAGAAATATGAATCTGCGCTGCAACGCAACCAGATCATTCAGGTTGTTCTTCTGATCATATGTGTTCCGACGTTGCTGTTCACGGCATTTTATACCAGCAAGGCCTTTAAGCTCTCTGAAATGGTGAGGAATTCCGAGGAAGATAAGAACAGGATGCTGAGCGAACAGAATCTTATGCTCGAGCAAAAAGTCGCCGAACGCACGCAGGAGATCCTCACCCAGAATCAGGAAATCACTTCTCAGAACGAAGAATTGATGACCCACCAGGAAACCTTGTCAATGCAAAACAGGCAACTTCACGAAGCGCAACAGATCATAAAAGAGCAGAGTGAAAAAATCCAGTCACTAAATGACCATCTCAAGATTGAAGTCGATAACCGTACGCAGGAACTGCAAAGGACCAATCAGGAATTGATCGAGCACAATAACCAGCTCGAGCAATTTGCTTTTATCGCGGCCCACAACCTTCGGGCACCATTAACACGGGTGCTTGGGCTGGCCAACCTCATTCAAATGGGCGCCACCGAAGAGGACAAGCAGGCTGCACTGGAGAAAATGATCTCTTCCACGCATGATCTGGATCAGGTAATCAAAGACCTGAACGCCATCCTGAACATCAAAAGGCATACGGGCAATTTTACAGAAGTGGATCTAAATGAATCGCTGACCAGAACCAAACGTATCCTGGAAAAGGAAATCGAGGACACAGGAACAAAAATAATCAACAACTTCAGTGAGGCGGATAAAGTGTATGCTATTGCCCCTTACGTCGAAAGCATACTTTACAATCTTATCAGCAATGCAATAAAATACAGAGATCCGGAACGGAGTCCTTTTATCGCCATCAAAACAACACATGAAAAAGAATTTGTTTGTCTTGCTGTAATGGACAACGGTCTGGGTATTGATTTGCAAAAATATAAACAAAGCGTTTTCAATCTTTACAAGCGCTTTCATTTGCACGTCGAAGGTAAAGGACTGGGATTATACCTGGTAAAAACACAAATCGAAGCCCTCGGGGGGCGAGTGGAAGTTCGAAGCGAACCCAATGAAGGCACCACCTTCCACGTTTATTTCAAACGGTACCTGATATAGACCTGAGTAAAGGGCCGGGCAGGAGTCGGCAGGTTTTCGCACTGCTTTTTCAGCATTTGGCGTTAAATTCATTAGCTTTGGCCTCTTAAAATACATTTTTTTCTATGTGGGATAATATTGCCCGGCTGATAATCAAATACCGTTTACCGCTTATTGTGCTCATCACCATAATTACGGCCATCATGGGATATTACGCCACGAAGGTCCAGATGAGCTACGATTTTGCGCGAACGGTTCCGCTCAATGATCCCGACATGGTGATGTTGCAGAACTTCAGGGATCAATTCGGAGAGGATGGAAATGCCATCGCGATCGGATTTAAAGACAGCGCCATCTACGAGCAAAAGAATTTCGAAGCTTTCCGCAATTTTGCCCGCACCGTGAGACAAATCAGCGGGGTAAGTGAAGTAATGGCTTTACCCCTGTTGAAAATGGCGTTGAAAGATATTGAAAACTCACGGTTTTACTTAGCGAATATTTTTCCGGAAACCATCAGGAGCAAAGAGGAATTCGACAGCTTACTGCGAATTACGAGCGACCAGAAATTATACATAGGGCAGCTGGTGAATACGACCAACGGCGCGACGATGATGATTGTATTTGTGAATAAAGACGTCATGAATTCACCGTTGCGCGAACCCCTGACCGCTGCACTGCTTCAGGCCGCAGGGAAATTCCAAAGATCCACCAACATCACTCCTCATTATGCGGGATTGCCCTTCATTCGCACGGTTGTAACCAATCAGATCCGCCGGGAGTTGCAGATTTTTCTTATTGCCTCTGTAGTGATCACCGGACTGATCATGTTTGTTTTCTTCCGCTCATCGCGCGCAGTGATCTTTTCCATGATCATCATTGGCATTGTTGTGATCTGGACGGTGGGAACCCTCGCCCTTTTTGGTTACAAAATCACCCTGCTCACGGGCCTGATCCCACCTGTTATCGTGACCATCGGTATCACCAATGCAATCTATCTTCTCAATAAGTACCATCTCGAATTCGCAAAAACCCAAAACAAGCTTGAGGCCATCTCAACCGTTGTTAATAAGATGGGACTGGCTACGTTTTTGACCAACCTCACCGTTGCGATTGGATTCCTGACTTTGCTTTCTACTGACATTCTGGTGCTTCGTGAATTCGGGATCGTAGCCGGCATCAATATTATGGCCCTGTTCTTTGTAAGCCTGGTAATGATACCCAGTGTATTCTCCTGGCTCCCGACGCCTACAGAAAGACACCTCCGTCATCTGAACTTCAGCCTGATGGGCCGCTTTTTAAGAGTGGTCGACAACATGGTAACGCGTCAGCGTCTTGCGATCTACCTTGCTTCCATTTCTCTTGCTCTCTTATCCGCTTATGGTATCTGGCAGTTGAGATCTGTTTCGTATATGGTTGATGATGTGCCGGAAGACAGTCCAGTGAAAAAAGACCTCAAATTTTTTGAGGCCAACTTCAGTGGCATCATGCCGCTGGAAATGGTGGTGGAATTCAAAACGAAGAGAAAAAGACCGATCATTTCCGATTTGAGAAACTTGCAAATGGTCGACAGGTTTGAAAATTTTCTCGACTCTCTTCCGGAAGTTTCCAAACCTGTTTCCCTGGTAAGTTTTGTGAAGGCATCCAAACAGGCTTTTTATAACAATAATCCGGACCAGTACTCACTTCCCACCAAAAATGAAGCGGCGTTTATTATGCGCTACATGAGAGGGCAAAGCGATAACACAGGATTGTTCAAATCGTTTGTGGATTCAACGTTTACGAAAATGCGTATCTCAGCGCAGATGGCAGACATTGGCTCGGACCGTATGGATTCACTGGTCCACTATTCCATCGAACCCAAGATGAAATCAATTTTTATTTCTAACGGACAGGACTCCATAATAACTTCGATCACCGGCACGACGAAACTGTTTATAAAAGGCAATAAATTTCTCATAGATAATCTCAAGGAGAGTTTGCTTCTGGCTTTTCTTCTCATCACCCTCTCCATGGTGGCATTGTTTGCAAACGTGCGAATGATCGTCATTTCCCTGATTCCAAACCTGCTGGCTTTAATGATCACCGCCGGATTAATGGGATATTTTAATATTCCTTTAAAAGCAAGTACTGCCCTGATCTTCAGCATTACTTTTGGAATATCAGTCGATAATTCGATCCGCTTTTTAGCAAAGTACAGGCAGGAGATCTTATCCAACAATTTTGACATCCCAATGGCCGTAACAGACAGTATCCTGGAAACGGGTAAAAGCATCATCTACACTTCCATCGTTTTATTTGCGGGCTTTATCATTTTCGCTTTTTCCGATTTCGGGAGCACCATTGCGCTGGGAATTTTAACCTCCACTACACTTGTAATTTCAATGTTCACTAATCTGATCCTGCTCCCAGCATTGATCCTGACTTTTGACCGGCCAAAGAAACAGAAAGACGAATATTTGCTGATCGATGACTTTGATTCCACCTTCTACGGCGAGCATGAGGATGAGGAGATCGACCTGAGCAAGATCAGGATCCACAACAGGCACTCGGCAGCTGAGTGAGCCCGCCCCGCCCCTAAATCCCCTGAAGGGGGACTTAGGAGCACCCTGAGTATTTATTCAAAGTCCCCTTTAGGGGATTTAGGGGTTTGAAACTATCTTTGCGCTCTTATGGACACCCAAAAGCCGTTTTTTTAGGCCATGAGCAGTAAATACAAAGAATATAAGGATTTGAACTTTGCCCGGATAGCCGAGGAAGTGCTGGAATTCTGGCGCGTGGATGAGATTTTTGAAAAATCCGTCACCAACAGGGAAGGGGCACCGACATTTACATTTTATGAAGGCCCGCCATCCGCAAACGGGACCCCGGGGATACACCACGTCATGGCGCGGACCGTAAAAGACATTTTCTGCCGCTTCAAAACACTGCAAGGTTTCCAGGTAAAGCGCAAGGGCGGCTGGGATACCCATGGGTTGCCCGTTGAACTGCAGGTGGAAAAATTACTGGGCATTACCAAGGATGATATAGGCAAGAAGATCACCGTGGCCGAGTACAATCAAAAATGCCGGGAAACGGTAATGATGTACAAGGATCAGTGGGATGATCTAACCAGAAAGATGGGATATTGGGTTGACCTGAAAGATCCTTATATCACCTATGAAAAGGAATACATAGAAACATTATGGTGGATACTCAAGCAACTGTATGATAATAAATTATTATACAAAGGCTATTCTATCCAGCCTTATTCCCCGGGTGCGGGCACCGGACTGAGCTCGCACGAACTGAACTTACCAGGCTGTTATAAGGAGGTCAAAGATACCTCTATCGTTGCACAATTCGAGCTGAAGAAAGACAAAGGCTCGGCCTTTTTATTTTCAAAGGTGAATCCGCAATCACCCAACGTATATATTTTGGCCTGGACCACCACACCCTGGACCCTTCCGGCAAATACGGCGCTGACAGTGGGTGAAAAAATAATTTATACCCAGGTTAATACTTTCAATCCCTATACGCACAAACCTGTCAGTGTGATCCTCGCAAAGGATCTGATACCAAAATATTTTTCCGAAAAAAATAAAAGCCTCCGGCTCGAAGATTATAAGCCGGGTGATAAAGCTATTCCCTACCAGGTGGATCAGGAATTTTCAGGAAAAGATCTGGTGGGTCTGCGGTATCACCAACTGATGCCCTACTTGCAACCGTATTATGACGCAGACAAATCTTTCCACGTAATCGCCGGCGATTTTGTGACAACCGAAGATGGCACGGGCGTTGTGCACACTGCCCCCACTTTTGGCGCGGATGACTTTCGGGTTGCAAAACAAAATGGAGTGCCTCCATTGACCTTGAGAGATGAGGAAGGCAATGAGATACCCATAGTGGATAAAAAAGGAAAGTTCATCTCTGCCGTGGGCGCGAAACTGGCCGAAGGAGTAGCCAGGCATAAAATAAAAACTCACAGAGCGCTGGGCGTTGATGACTTCTATGTAAAAAATTACACCAGCGAGGATGAGACCCATCAGGATTACAAAACCACGGACATAATTATTTCCATTATCCTAAAAGAAGAAAATAAAGCTTTTAAGGTAGAAAAATACGAGCACACGTACCCGCACTGCTGGCGGACCGACAAACCCGTGTTGTATTATCCACTGGATTCCTGGTTTATTAAAACCACCGCTTTAAAGGATAAGATGGTGGAGCTGAACAGAACTATTAACTGGAAACCGGAGTCAACAGGAACAGGCCGGTTTGGGAACTGGCTTGAAAATCTCGTCGACTGGAATTTGTCACGGTCGCGCTACTGGGGAACTCCGCTTCCGATCTGGAGAACAAAAGACGGAAAGGAAGAGCGGTGTATAGGATCCCTGGATCAGCTAAACAAAGAGATTGAAAAATCCATAGCCAAAGGGTTAATGAAAAAATCACCATTGGAAGCAGGCGATCTTCACCGTCCATACGTAGACGAAGTGATATTGGTAAGCGAGAGCGGTCAGCCTATGTTCCGTGAAACAGACCTGATCGATGTATGGTTTGATTCAGGAGCCATGCCTTATGCGCAATGGCATTATCCTTTTGAAAACAAAGATGTTTTTGAGAAGAATTATCCCGCTGATTTTATTGCCGAGGGTGTTGACCAGACCCGCGGTTGGTTCTTCACTCTGCATGCGATTGCAGCTTTAGTAAATGAATCAAGTCCCGAGATCCAGGCGGTAAATAAAAAGAATCATAACCCTGGAGTAGCCTTCAGGAATGTGATATCCAATGGCCTTGTGCTTGACAAGACAGGCAATAAGATGTCGAAGAGCAAGGGCAACGTTGTCAATCCATTCGAAGCTCTTTCAAAATACGGTCCGGACCTTATGCGCTGGTATATGATCGAAAATGCCCCTCCCTGGGATAATCTTAAATTTGATTTCGACGGGATCGTAGAGGTTCAACGAAGGTTTTTCGGAACTCTGCTCAATACGTATTCATTCTTTGCCCTGTACGCAAATATCGACGGATTTGTCATGAATGAGATGAAGCTTACATCGGACAAACACAAGACGCACCTGGATAAATGGATATTGTCGAAGCTTCAGTCATTGGTCATTGAAGTTACCAAAGCATTTGATGAGTACGAACCAACCCGCGCCGCCAGAGCGATCCAGGAGTTTGTGAATGACCATCTATCCAACTGGTATGTCAGGCTTAACAGAAAGCGGTTCTGGAAACCTGCTCTTGAAAGTAATGATTCAGCCGTGACGGGAGAGATGAGCGAGGATAAAAGAGCTGCGTACGAAACTTTGTACGAATGTATGATGGTTACCGCTCAGTTGATGGCACCCATCTCGCCGTTTTTCAGCGAGTGGATTTACAAAAACCTCACTGACAATATCCGCGAAAAAGCTCTTGCTCATAAGACCCCGCTCAGGCATGTGTCTGTACATTTGACTGATCTTACAAAAGCGGAAACAGAGTGCATTGATGCGGCCCTGGAAAAATCCATGGATTACGCCCAGCGGATCTGCTCTCTTGTGCATTCTATCCGCAAGAACACAAAGATCAAAGTGCGAACGCCATTGCAAAAAATATTACTTCCGGTCATTGAACAATCTTTTGCGGAACAAATTAAGACCGTTCAATCTATAATTCTGGCGGAAGTGAATGTAAAAAGTATTGAATACATTGATGATACGTCCGGGCTTCTGGTAAAAAAAGTTAAGCCAAATTTCGCAAAACTCGGCAAGCAATTTGGCCCCAGAATGAAAGAGGTATCAGCGGTGATCAATACATTTTCCAAAGAAGACATTGCCGTAATTGAAAAGTCGGGAAAAATAAATAAAGGCGGATTTGATTTGACCTCTGAAGACGTTATCATCAGTTCAGAAGATATTCCGGGATGGTCGGTTGCCACAGAGAACGGGCTTACAGTGGCGCTGGATGTTCAGGTAACAGAGGAACTGAAACGCGAGGGCATTGCCCGGGATTTTGTTAACCGCGTGCAAAACCTCCGCAAGGATCTCGGGCTTGCTGTTCTTGATAAGATCAACATCGAAGTGGAGCGCAATGGCGAGGCATTGAATTCCGCCCTGACTTCGTATAAGGAATATATCAGTATAGAAACGCAGGCGTTGAGTCTGGAAATAAAGGATAAAGTTACGGATGCAGCAGAAGTGGACATGGATGATTTTATGCTAAGAATAAAAATAAGTGTGAATAAATAACGATTCGAAACTGAGCTAAATGAAGATTTACAAATATTTTATTCTTGCGCTTATCATCATCGTTGTTGATCAGACTTCAAAACTCCTCGTCTATAAATACATGTATCTCCACCAGGAAATCTCGGTTATCGGGGATTGGTTCAGGCTTCACTATTTGTTGAACCCCGGGATGGCATTTGGTATACGGTGGAATAATGAATTCGGAAAGCTCGCTTTAACGGTGTTCCGCATTGCCGCGATGTTCGGTATTGGTTATTACTTGTGGAAGATGGCACATCGAAAGGCTCACACGGGTTTCTTATGGTGCATGGCCCTGATACTCGGGGGCGCCGTGGGTAATGTGATCGACAGTATATTTTACGGGGTAGTTCTAAATAATCATCCAGCCGGATCACCTACTCCGTGGTTTCATGGGCAGGTGATTGACATGTTATTTTTCCCAATCTTCGATTTTTACTGGCCTGACTGGGTACCGGTCGTGGGGGGAGATTACTTCCTGTTTTTCAGTCCGGTTTTCAACATAGCAGATTCTTCGATCTTCATAGGGGTGGTGGTCATTCTATTTTGCCAGCGAATATTCTTCAAGGAAAAGACCGAAGTGCCCGAAGCGGATTCTGCGTCTTCCTCGGGGCAGGACGGGATGGATCGCACAGAACCCGATCCGGGCGACCGGCATGGCTTCCAGGGAAGTTTATCTGAAGACACGCGCAAGGATTCAATTTAGGCACGTAATTCCCCCGCGCAGATGAATTTACCGATCGGTAAAACGCACGTTAGCCAAATTCATTATTCTTCTTACTTTTAGGAAATTAATTTAAACCTAACCAGGAAAAGATACATGAGTTTGTTCATCAAAAAGCCGTTGGCACAGCTAATGGCCCAGGCAGAAGACTCCAGGGAATTACACCGTACTTTAGGACCAGGGAATCTGGTTGCACTGGGTGTTGGCGCTATCATTGGTGCAGGTTTATTTTCTATCACCGGCATAGCAGCAGCTGCAAACGCAGGGCCTGCTATAACCATTTCATTTGTGGTAGCCGCATTGGGCTGTGCTTTTGCCGGTCTTTGTTATGCGGAATTTGCTTCCATGATACCTATTGCAGGAAGCGCTTATACATACTCTTACGCTACACTAGGTGAATTCATTGCCTGGATCATCGGTTGGGATCTTGTTCTCGAATATGCCCTTGGCGCTGCAACCGTTGCCATAAGCTGGTCGGGTTATCTCACTAAATTTTTGGAGTATTATAATATTCACATTCCCTATGAGCTCACGCTCTCCCCATTTCAGACTGTTACACTGGCCGATGGGTCGGTAGTTCATGGCGTGATGAACCTGCCTGCGGTTTTTATTATCGTTGTAGTTTCGCTCGTGTTAATTAAAGGCACACGTGAATCGGCTCTTGCCAACGTCATAATCGTTGCGCTTAAGGTTGGCGTTGTGCTGGTGTTTGTAATATTAGGCTGGAGCTATATCAACCCCGACAATTACGTGCCCTACATTCCGGAGAATACGGGAACATTCGGTGAGTTTGGTTTCAGCGGAATCATACGCGCCGCCGCCATTGTCTTTTTCGCCTACATCGGTTTTGATGCTGTATCCACCGCGGCCCAGGAGACAAAAAATCCAAAGCGCGATATGCCCATTGGTATTCTGGGTTCACTTGTTGTTTGTACTATACTCTACATTCTGTTTGCGCATGTTATGCTGGGTCTGGCAAACTATAAAGAATTTGCCGGCAAGGATGGAATTGCACCTGTTGCCGTGGCCATCGCACATACACCGTACGTCTTTTTACAACAAGCGGTTATCCTGGCGATTCTCGCGGGTTACTCATCCGTTATTCTTGTAATGCTCATGGGCCAATCAAGGGTATTTTATTCTATGTCCCAGGATGGCTTGCTGCCAAAGTTGTTTTCTGACGTGCATCCGAAATTTAAGACTCCTTATAAATCCAATTTATTATTCATGTTATTTGTCAGTCTTTTTGCTGCATTTGTCCCCGCGAATGTTGTCGGTGAAATGGTAAGTATAGGCACTCTTTTCGCATTCGTTCTGGTTTGCATAGGCACATGGGTCTTGCGTGTTAAGAACCCCGACGCTCCGCGAACCTTTAGAGTACCTCTGGTACCCCTGATCCCGATCTTAGGGATTTTCACCTGTCTTTTCATGATGGTATTTTTACCGGGAGATACATGGATCCGGCTGATCGTCTGGATGGCAATTGGAGTGCTGATTTATTTTCTCTACAGCAAGAATAGGAGTGTGTTGAGGAGAGGAAGTGGTGGGTAATCGGCCCTCACTTCATGCTAACGCTCAGTTGCAGGTTACCAGTTGCCGGATGTCAGTTACCGGGCTGAGCCGTTAGCCGAATCGTTCAGTTTACAAATGCTATGAAGCGACCATCTCTTTAGAGATGGAAAAAATCCCTCTCGGAGTCTCCTTCAGGAGAGGGATTTAGGGAGGTGAGTTCGAGGCGAAAAGCTGTGCATGCGCAGATAAATCCGGAGGCCTGTGTGAACGCTAAATTAATTGAGCAACATCAGCACATCAACACCTGCGCACCTCAGCACATCACTCAAGTCCCTTCTCTCTCATCTTTTCAAATTCCCTGAACCTTCTGACGATCGCAATGCCGAATCCGGTCATTACCATCAGCGTACCGAGCCACAACACATTAATAAATGGTTTTTCCATTGCTTTCAGGATCACATAATCTTTCTGGCGCGTGCTGATGCCGATGCTGAACTGATTCGCTTCGGGATGAATGTTTAGCAAAGTCAGTTGAACACCCAGGTCGCTGACCTCATCAGGAATGCGCCCAACCATACGGTTGCGGATAAGGAAGATCGGTTGTGCGATATAGTCCTCATATTCCCCTTTCACCCGGATATGCGCTTTAACTGCCACATCAACAGAGTCGAGTTTAACAGACCCAATGGAAAACACCCGTTCTACTTTTTCCAGCGCGGCTACGTAATCGTTAGCAAAAAATTCCTGGTTGGCAGCAATCCTGACCTCTTCCTGTTCTTTCCATTCCGCTTTCTCCGGATCGTTCAGATCCACAACATGGGCGTAGAGATCCTTGGTGATGTCGCGTTTAATATCGGGGGACGCGGCTATTCCCATCGTCGGGTTATCCTGGATCCTGGGAAATAACCGATGCTGCTTGCCGCTTTGTCCCGTTAACTGGATCTCGTAGTAACGATTTTCAGGAAAGATCTCAAAAGTATCCTGTGCATTGAAAAGTTTTTCATCCTCGTAAATGATGTCCCTTTTGGCCACGACCATAAAAGGATTATCAGTAAACTCGACGTCGTTCGGATCCACATACCCGGATTTTTCGCGAGGTTCGAGCCTGTCGCCTTTGAACTCAATTCTGTATCCAGCCATCGTCCTCGGTTCATTGATGAACAGCAGAAGGTTGTCGCGGTTGTATTCGTCGCCTGCTTCACTACTGTACAACAAACCCGTATTGTTAAGGGAAACAATTTTAGAGTAGCCGGAAGAAAACATAATTCCGACGAGCATGAGCCCGATACCAATATGCGCAACCGCACCACCCGATAAAGAAGGACTTGCCTTTAATAAACCAAAGAGGATCTTTGCATTTGCGCTGACGGTAAAAATTCCTGCGAATAAAATTAGAAGGTAGCCGAAGTTCCTGATGGACCCGGAGCCAAACTGAAAAATCAAGACTTGTAGAACGACAACAAAAACCACGAAGGTTATTAAGATGGGAGCCAGTAATTCTTTCCCCAGCTGTCGGACTTCGATTTTTTTCCACCAGAAGTATTGTCCGACTCCGGAGAGCAGAGCGACGGCGATGGCAAACCACAATTGAAATTTAGTATAATATCCGATCTGGTCTGCAGGCGGTGCCATGTTGGAAGATCCACCGAAGACATTGTTCACAATACTGTTCCAGACAGGAATAGAAGTGGGCATTAAAACCTGGAAGCCCATGAGACACAGCACCAGTGTTCCTATGAATACCCAGAATTCGCGTGAATAGGTGGAGACTTCCTTCGAGGTTGTCGGGATTTGCTTCCAACGCCAGATGCAGAGGGCAATTGCGATGAAGAGGAAGAACAACAAATAAATTAAAAGCTGTCCGGATAGTCCCAGGTCGGTGAAGGAATGAACGGAGGAATCACCCAGGATACCGCTGCGTGTGAGAAAAGTTGAATAAAGTATCAATATAAAAACTGTGATCACCAGGATCATGGAAGCTTTCAATGCCGTCTCGCTGTTTTTATAGGTGATCATTGTATGGATGGCCGCGATCAAGATCAGCCACGGAACATAAACCGCGTTTTCAACGGGGTCCCAATTCCAGTATCCGCCGAAGTTCAATGTCTCATAGGCCCAGTAACCGCCCATTAAGATTCCCAATCCCAGAACGGCGCCGGCAAAAAGTGCCCACGGCAATGCAGGTCTGACCCAATCGCTGTATTTCTTCAGCCACAGGCCGGCGATACAAAATGAAAAGGGGACAAGTGTCGCGGAAAATCCGAGGAATAGCGTAGGCGGGTGGATAACCATCCAGTAATTTTGAAGGAGCGGGTTTAATCCGTTGCCTTCAGCTGGAATGAAATCCGGCTGGCTGATAAATATGGGTGCATCGTGCATTACGTCCCGCAATAAAACGAAAGGAGAACTTCCGATCCTGAAATCAAATCCCGGCAGGACAACACCCAGGATCATGGATGCGAGAAAGGCTTGCACGAGAGCAAACACAACCATGACGGGTCCTTCCCAAAATTTATTGGTGTGGATGATGATAATGCCCAGCACAGCCTGCCAGAACATCCAAAGCAGAAAACTTCCTTCCTGTCCGTTCCAGAAAGTTGAGACTAAATAATGATCAGGGAGTTTGCTATCTGAGTAACTGTATGCGTAGTGGTATTCGAAGTAGTGATTGGCAATGATCACAAAGAGTGAAACGCAAATCCCTAAGACTGCTGCGGCATGTGTATAAAAACTGAGTGAGCCGTTCTTTCTCCAAAAATCTATTTTTTCAAGTGAACCTGCATTCGTGGCCTTAAAGTAAGAGAATGCTGAAGCCAGAGCGGCGACAAACGAAGTGATCACAAAAAAGTGACCCAGGTCACCGATAAAATAATGAATCATAAGAAGGTACGAATTACGAAGTACGAGGTACGAAGGTAAACAGCGCTTCGCATTCTAAACACTCACATTTTGTTCCTGGTATTTGGAGGGGCATTTCAGTAGGATCTTGCTGGCTATGAAAACATCACCTTCATAGCGGCCGATAACCACAACTTTTTCTGATTTGGTGAAATCCTGTGGCATCGGTTCACGGTATTCTACTTTCTGTTGCTTTCCATTTTCATCGACCAGAACGAATGAAAATGAAACCTTGTCCACACCTTGCTCAATTCCCATGATATTACCGGAAACATCTTTGGTTAATTCTCCCACAACGTGGATATCCTTTTTATTACCGGCAGTAGCCATTTCATAAGCTTCACCAAAGCCGACGTACGTACTGGCATCGCCGGCGGTGGATACTAAAATACCGATGGCCACAGCGATAACTACAATAATTAGAATATGTGATTTTTTCATATTGCAAGGGCGAAATTAGTCAAAAATGGTCAGGATCAATACATCAATTTCAAAACGATTTACCCTCAGCTTTAGTTTGTTTTTTCCTCGCAACGACCTGCTCAAGTTTATTTATTCTCCGGTCAAGCAGAAACAGGTAAACAATGAGGCCGGTTAGTACGATCAGAATGATCGCCACCACAACGTAAATTTTTCCCTCTGACCGAAAAGTATCTGCCATTTCAGCATTTTGAGCGTAAGCGCTACCGGTCCAACCAATGGTTAAGAACGCAATAAGGTATTTAATAGACTTTTTCATCAAGGTCAAGATTTGTTTCTTCCAGTAATTTAAAACGTATTCTCAGAGTTGCGATCCAAAAGCCAATTAAGAACCAGCCGACTACAGCGGAATAAAAAATGGTACGCATCCGGTTATCCAGGTCATAGACATTGAATCCAGGGTTACCGCCGCTCCCGGGGTGTAGAGAATCCTGGAGACGGGGTAAGATGAAAATCAGCGGGATCATGGCTGCATAAGCGAAGATATTGTACACGGCGCTCAACCGGGCTTTTTGTTCGTTATTTTCAATAGAGCCGCGCAAGACAAAATACGCCAGATATATCAGCATGGCGATTGCTGAATAGTTTTGTTTGGGATCGCCGTGCCATGGGGATCCCCATGCATAATTAGCCCAGATCATTCCCGTGATCGTACCCAGAATACCAAAGACCACCCCCACATTCGCATATTCAACGGATCTGTGATCCTGATCGAGGGCGGGATTTAAAAGGTAACGAACTGCATGATATACAGAAAGCGAAAATAAAGAGATCATCCCAAACCACATCGGAACATGGAAATACAACGCCCGGATAGTTTCATTTAAAATGTTCAGTCGGGGAACATCCGCGAGAAGACCGGCAGTATGGACATAAAACAAGATTACGACCGCCAGTATTTTTAACCAGTTTTTCATATCAAATGCCATACAGGCAAGCGCCTGCCCGCCGAAGCTTTAGCGTAGGAGGGGGACGCAAGGTAATAATGAATGGCGAATGACGAATGACGAATGACAAATTAATGATGAATGGCGAGTAACCGGCACCCGCCTTGCCCCGCCGAAGCTTCAGCGTAGGAGGGGCAACCGATTTCAGCTTCTCCAGATATAAGGGAAAAGCACGTAGGCAAGGGCAGTCAGGATACAGTTTATAGCCAGGAGGTTCCAAAGCTCGTCATGGCTCGCCGCCCGCTCAATGCCGTCAAGGACGTTTTTTGTGATCCTGATCGCCATCAGCAAAATACTGATCAGGATGGGAAAGCTTAACACCGCCATCAGGATGTTGCTGTTGTTTGCGCGGGAGGCTATTCCGGAGATGAGTGTCAGCGACCCGGAGAATCCTACTGAGGTAAGCAAGAGCGTGAGCAAAAACAAGCCGTGATCCTGTACGGGATTATCAATGAGAATATGAAATAGAAGATAACCCGCCAGGGACAGGACAAAACATAAAATCGTGTTATAGATAATCTTGGAAATTATAACTACCTGTGGACTGGATAGTGAATAATAGTATATCGAAACTCCTTTCTTTTCCCCAATGAAACTCTTTGCAACAGTATTTACAACGGAAAAAAGGATGGTAAGCCAGAACAGGGCTGACCAGGTGGCTTCATTTATAGAATTATGGCGGAGGCTGAACGTTAAATAGCAGATGAATATCAGGCTCAAGAGGTAGAGCGCTATTCCCGAAATCACCGACTTGCGTCGGAGCTCGAGGATAAACTCTTTACGTAAAAGTATTTTGACGGCTGATAGCACTTTGTTAATCAGTGGGATATTTTGCCAGCATACGATCGAATCTATAGGCGCCGAGAATGAGATACCCTATCAGAATAGATAGTAGAAGAGAGGTAGCCAGCACGTCTGCAAGGCTAGAGCTTTCGGGTTCCTTAAATGAAGTGAAGCCATCTACAATTTCAAAATCAGGGGTGAGGTACAGTTTCGTCTCCACTTCCTGGAGTTCTTCATGTAGTTCAAGGTCTTTCGTGAACACTTCTAACGGGTTAGACAGACCTTCCTCGCCCCCAACCGTAACGTTATTGGAGCCCCGGCTTTTTTGAGCTAATGCCTGGTAATTTTGAAATAATACAATCTTAAGACTATCCAACTTCCTTAATTCCCTTTCAAGTTTGTTTTTGCGCTCTTCCAAAGTTCTCCGGTTATTTTCGATCCTGTGCCTTATATAATTATTATTATTAAAATAATCCACCAAGGCTTTTTCAAGCGGCTTGACAATGTTTGGATCAAATACAAAGACGCTGATCTCGTAGGCATTTTTATTATCGATTTCAAGCCGGTCGATTACTTTTTCAACAAGATCTCTTTTTTCCGCAGTTACATTGTTTAACTGCTCCCTCAGCACTTCCATTTCGACGACGTCATCCTCGGAAACGAAAGGCCTGAAATCGAATCTTTGAATATTTTGGGCTGTAACAGAATCCAGGCTCAAAACTTCACGTATGCCTTCGTTATCTTGTTCTGCAGCCAGAAGATTAAATTTATCAATGGTATTTTTTAAGATCTGGGTATTAAGATAATCACAACTTAATACCATCGATGACTTGTAATAGTCCTTTCTAAGGAGTTCCGAATAGAGGGCGCCGAGGACCAGGCCCAGAATGATTATGCCTAAAAAAAACACCCTGTTTTGATAAAAGAGGTTTCTCAAACTCGCGATGCTATACATCATTGAGCGGCCGAATCTTGAAAACCCTCTGCCTAACCATCTGAAAAACTGTGCTAAATCGATCTCATCTGTATTTTTTGGCTTTGGAGGCTGATTTTCCATTCTTATTTGGATAAACGAAGCTGCAATTTATATACAATATGGTTAATCTTCATATTTTTGCCCTCTTGTAAAAAAAAATGAGACACTAATGCCTGCATCGAAGAAAATCTTGATAACCGGAAGCACGGGCTTCATAGGATTTCACCTTGCGAAGCAAGCGAGTAAATTGGGCTACTCCACTATCGGGATAGATAACCTGAATGATTATTACGATGTTTCATTAAAACAAGCCAGGCTTAACATCCTGAATAAATTACCGAATTTCACTTTTCACCAGATTGACCTTGTGGATCTCAAAGGGATCAACCAGCTATTTTCAGAACAGGAGTTCTCCTGTGTCATTAACCTGGCGGCGCAGGCTGGTGTCAGATATTCTATATCCAACCCTCACGCCTATCTGGAGAGTAATCTCCATGGTTTCCTCAACATCCTTGAAGGTTGCCGTCATCACAAGACAGCCCATTTAATATACGCGTCTTCAAGCTCCGTTTATGGCGCGAATAAACAAATGCCCTTTTCAGTGCATCACAATGTTGACCATCCGATTTCCCTGTACGCAGCATCAAAAAAGGCCAATGAACTGATGGCGCACACATACTCGGCGTTATATGATCTCCCGACAACCGGTCTGCGTTTCTTTACGGTCTATGGTCCTTTTGGACGGCCTGATATGGCCTTATTTCTGTTTACCAAAGCCATTCTTGAGGGTAAGCCAATAGATGTTTACAATCATGGAAACATGAAAAGGGATTTTACGTACGTCGATGATATCGTTGAGGCCATCACCCGACTGATTCCTAAAATTCCAAAACCGGATCCGGAATGGACAGGTATTAAGCCTGATCCTTCATCAAGTTTCGCTCCTTACCGGGTTTATAATATTGGAAACAATAGACCAGTGGAACTGTTAAAATTCATCGAAGTGATTGAGGAAAAAACGGGCAAGAAGGCAATAAAGAATTTTATGCCCTTGCAGGATGGAGACGTTCCCGAAACCTATGCCGATGTAGAAGATCTAATGCGGGAGGTTGACTTCAGACCATCGACGCCGATTGAAATTGGTGTAGGTAGATTTGTTGACTGGTACCGCGAGTATTATAAAATATAAGCACTAGCATTATGGATAAAATAGGGATCATCGGGTTAGGATATGTTGGGCTTCCGCTTGCTGTTGAATTTGGAAAGGTTCTAGACGTGGTCGGCTTCGATATCAACAAAGATCGTATTGGAGAATTGATAAAAGGCTTTGATCGCACCCGCGAAGTTGAGCCGGATGAATTAAAGGCCTCGGCCAGACTTAAATTTTCGTCCGACAAAAATGATCTCACGGAAGTGAATTATTTTATTGTTACCGTTCCAACTCCTGTCGATGATTCGAAGCAGCCGGATTTAATCCCACTTATCAGCGCCAGCAAGACAGTAGGCAGTGTTTTGAAAAAAGGGGATGTTGTGATATACGAATCAACTGTTTATCCCGGGTGCACCGAAGAAGTTTGTGTGCCTGTGCTGGAAGAAATCAGTGGGCTTAAATTTAACCGGGATTTTTATTGCGGATATTCCCCCGAACGCATTAATCCAGGGGATAAGCTACACCGCGTCACGAATATTAAAAAAGTTACCAGTGGCAGTACGCCGGAGATTGCCGAAAAGGTGGATAAACTGTATAAAACAATTATCAAGGCAGGCACCCACAAAGCTTCCTCAATAAAGGTTGCAGAAGCTGCGAAAGTGATCGAGAATTCGCAACGTGATATTAACATTGCCTTTGTTAATGAACTTGCATTGATCTTTGAACGCATCGGAATCGACACCCATGAAGTCCTTGAGGCTGCCGGAACCAAATGGAATTTCCTTCCTTTTAAACCAGGGTTGGTAGGCGGACACTGTATTGGCGTTGATCCCTATTATCTGACGCATAAGGCCGAAAGCCTCGGATACCATTCGCAGGTAATTCTGGCAGGAAGAAAGATCAACGACAACATGGGTATCTACATTGCCAACTGCGTAATTAAATTGCTGGCGAAACAAGACATTGCAATCAATAAAGCAAATGTTCTTGTGCTGGGAGTCACATTCAAGGAAAACTGCCCCGATATCCGAAACAGCAAGGTCGTTGATGTGATCCATGAATTAAGAAGTTATGGTACCCATGTCGATATCTATGATCCGCACGTGGATGCCGGAGAAGTTCAGCGCGAATATGGATTGGTAATGACCCCAACGCTGACAAAACGTTACGATGCAATCGTTCTGGCAGTCAGCCATAAAGAATTCCACGACCTGGATTGGGATGGCATTAAACATAAAAAAACCGTTATCTATGATGTGAAAGGCTTTCTCGATCAATCAAAAATCACAGCCCGTTTATGAAAAAAAAGATTCTTGTTACCGGTGGCGCTGGTTATATAGGCTCACATACCGCAGTTGAATTGTTCCAGGCAGGTTACGATCCTGTTATTGTCGACAATCTGTGCAGAAGCGATCATACGCTCTTAAAGGGAATGGAAAAAATTACGGGCTCCAAACCAAATTTCCATGAGGGCGATTGCCTCGACGAAGATTTTTTGAAAAAAATCTTTAAAAATCAGGGCCCTTTTTCCTGTGTACTTCACTTCGCCGCTTATAAATCCGTGGGAGAATCCGTTCAGCAGCCCCTGATGTATTATGAGAATAATATTGGTTCATTAGTCACTCTCTTGAAAGTGATGAAAGAAAATCAGGTGCAAGACCTGATCTTTTCTTCCTCGTGCACTGTTTATGGACAGCCTGATAAAATACCCGTCGACGAAAGTGCGCCATTCAAACGCGCGGAATCTCCCTACGGTGCAACTAAGCAGATGAGCGAAAGAATTCTTGAAGATGCCTATAAGACAGGTTTCAGAGTAATTTCTCTTCGATACTTCAATCCGATTGGTGCGCATCCCAGTGCCATGATGGGTGAGTTGCCTATTGGAACGCCCAATAATCTTGTACCTTATATCACCCAAACCGCAGCCGGAAAAAGAGATAAACTAACCATATTCGGAAATGATTACAACACACCAGACGGAACAAATATCCGCGATTTTATTCATGTAGTGGACGTTGCTATTGGACACGTTAAGGCAATGGAGTACTTAGATCGTTTACCTCCGCCAAATATTTATGAACCTTTCAATCTGGGAACTGGTGTAGGGGTTTCAGTTTTGCAACTTGTTGATCAATTCCAGAAAGTAACGGGTGTAAAATTAAATTATACCATAGGGGCAAGGAGACCGGGTGACGTTGAGAAAGTTTATGCTGATCCCTCCAAAGTCAATAAAATCTTAAACTGGAAAACAAAATACAAAAGCGCCGACGCACTGTTGCATGCCTGGGAATGGGAGAAGAAAATAAGTAATCGGTAGTCAGAAAGAAGTAGTCAGTAATTAAGCATCGGCTGCGACGCAATCCTTCTTACTGATTTTAAAAAAGTCTTCTGTATGAGAAAAATTAAAATGGTTGATCTGCATAAACAGTATTTGCACATCAAAACCGAAATAGATAAGGCTATTGCAGATGTCCTGAACTCCACTGCATTTATTCAGGGACCGCAGGTGGAGGAATTTGCAACCGCACTGGGAAAATATGTGGGCGCCCAAAAAACCATTCCGTGCGCCAACGGTACGGATGCACTACAAATTGCTATGATGGCTTTGGATCTAAAAGCCGGAGATGAGGTGATTGTTCCGGTTCATACCTATGTCGCTACTGCCGAAGTTATAGCTTTGCTGGGTCTGACACCGGTATTCGTGGATGTGGATGAAGATACCTTTAATATTGACACGGATCAAATAAAAAAGGTCATCACAAAAAAAACCAGGGCGATTGTTCCGGTTCACCTCTACGGCCAGTGTGCTGACATGGAGGTCATTTTAAGACTCGGAGATGAACACAATTTATTTATAATTGAAGATGCAGCGCAGTCATTAGGAGCTGAATATTCTTTTCGGGGTGGTTCCCCCGGAAGAAAGGCAGGCACAATGGGCATTATTGGAACGACTTCCTTTTTCCCTTCAAAGAACCTAGGCTGTTATGGTGATGGCGGGGCGATATTTACAAATGATACCGCCCTTGGTGAGAAACTTAGAATGATCACCAACCATGGTCAAAGTAAAAAATACCATCATGACATCATTGGTATGAACAGCAGACTGGATACGATGCAGGCGGCGATCTTAAATGTCAAATTAAATTATCTCACGCAATATGCCCGTAAAAGGAATGAGGTAGCGCACTATTATGATAAGGCGCTTTCGAAGGATGTAGTGCAGACACCCGTTCGCGCCAAAAATTCTACTCATGTTTTCCATCAATACACCGTCAAGATAAGTAACCGAAACCGTGACACGTTTCAAAAGTATTTATCTGAGAATGGTATTCCATCCATGATATATTATCCTGTGCCTCTACATCTTCAAAAAGCCTACAGAAGACCTGGTTTTGCACAAGGATCGTTTCCAGTTACCGAAAGACTTTCAAAAACAGTAATTTCGCTCCCAATCCATACGGAAATGGATCCAGAAGATCTGGACTTCATTTGCCGGACAATTAACAATTTTAATTAATCGTGAAGGAACAAGCTTACTATGCACACCCGACGGCCGTCATTGATGAGGGTTGTGAGATTGGTGCCGGAACAAAGATCTGGCATTTTTCCCATATCATGTCCAATTGTAAAATTGGGATCAATTGCAACCTGGGCCAGAACGTTGTGGTTTCTCCTGATGTTATCCTGGGCAACAATGTCAAAGTTCAGAACAATGTTTCCATTTATACGGGTGTGATCTGTGAGGATGATGTTTTTCTGGGTCCGTCGATGGTGTTTACCAACGTAATTAATCCCAGAAGTTCCGTTAACAGGAGAGGTCAGTATACGAAGACTATTGTCAGGTTTGGTGCCACGATTGGCGCGAACGCCACAATTTTGTGTGGCAATGAAATCGGGAGATTTGCTTTCATTGGCGCTGGAGCAGTTGTTACTAAAAATGTCTCGGAGTATGCGCTGGTCATTGGCAATCCTGCCAGGCATACCGGCTGGATGAGTCAGTATGGATATAAATTAACATTTGACAAAACAGGAATTGCTCGTTGTCCGGAAAGCAAGGAAACGTACAAATTGGAGAATGGAAAAGTTACAAAATTGAAATGAAAAATTTTGCACTTATTGGCGCCGCAGGCTATATCGCTCCCAGGCATATGAAAGCGATCAAAGAGACAGGTAATAATCTTGTTGCCGCTCTTGATAAACATGATAACGTCGGAGTGCTTGATTCGTATTTTCCGAACGCCGATTTTTTTACTGAGTTTGAAAGGTTCGACAGGCACTTGGATAAACTCAAGAGAAAAGGCCAGAATGTTGATTATGTCAGTATTTGTTCACCCAATTATTTACATGACTCACACATCAGATTTGCTTTAAAGCATGGTGCTGATGCGATATGTGAAAAGCCCCTTGTGCTCAATCCATGGAATGTAGATGCCCTGCAGGAAATTGAAAAGGAAACCGGAAAAAAAATCTTTACTATTCTTCAACTCAGGTTACATCCTGCAATCGTAGCATTGCGTGAAAGGATTCAAAGGGGTCCGAAGAACGAGATATATAATGTTGACTTACGTTACATTACTTCACGTGGAAACTGGTACTATATAAGCTGGAAGGGAGAAAAAGCAAAGGCTGGAGGAATTGCAACCAATATAGGAATTCATTTTTTTGATATGCTTATCTGGATCTTCGGGCCTGTAAAAAAGAATCAGGTAAAGAACCACAAGGAAGACTATGCAGAAGGCCAATTAGAATTGGAAAGAGCAAATGTTAACTGGTTTTTAAGTATCAACTATGATCATATCCCTGAGAAAGTAAAAGCAGGGGGGAAACGAACCTATCGGTCACTGACAATAGAGAATGAGGAGCTTGAATTTTCTGAAGGTTTCACAGACCTCCACACGCTGAGCTATCAGGAAATTTTAAAGGGCAACGGTTTTGGCATTGAGGATGCGCGCCCCTCTATAGAGGTTGTGCATGCAATACGCAATAGTCTTATTTGATTATTTTTTTACAAACGACGACAAGGCTGATTGCACCTGAGCTATAACATAGTCCTGATCGCTGGTGCTCAGGCCGGTATACAATGGCAGGCGGACAAGCTGTTCAGAAAATCGCGCCGCATTGGGAAGGAACTCCGGTTTATTAGTTTGAAGATGGTATTTACTCAAGTGCAAAGGAGGATAATGAAAAAAAGCCTGAATGCCAGATTTCTTTAAAGTTTTCGATAAATGATCGCGTTGCTCAGCAGAACTACACACGAGATAAAATATATGTGCATTGTGTGTGGAAAATTCCGGGACTTGAGGTAGCTCGACACCGTAGCCAGGAAGAACCGGAAATAACTTTTTCCAATAATAATCCCAAACCTGCTTCCGCTTGTTTTGAATATTCTCCAAAGCTTCTAACTGGGCGAAGAGGAAAGCAGCAGTAATTTCAGACAGCAGGAATGATGATCCTATGTCTGTCCATCCGTATTTGTCTACTTCCCCTCTGATAAATGCACTGCGGTTAGTTCCTTTTTCCCAGACTATTTCTGCTCTGGGGAAAAACCTTTCATCATTAATAATCAGCAATCCACCCTCGCCGCATACAATATTCTTGGTATCGTGAAAGGAAAAACAAGCAAAGTGCCCCATACTGCCAAGGGACTTTTTCTTGTAATATGCGTCAATTGCCTGTGCAGCGTCTTCTACCACGTATAACTCATGCTTCGCTGCCAGCGCCATCACTTTATCCATATCCACCGCCATACCGGCGTAGTGGACGACAACAATGGCTTTTGTTTTTGGGCCGATCAGCTGTTCGATTGAATCTGCGTCAATATTTGGATGATCAGGCAATGAGTCGGCAAAGACGATTTTCGCCCCACGTAATACAAAAGCATTTGCGGTTGAAACGAAGGTGAAGGATGGTACTATTACTTCGTCGCCTGGCTTAATATCCAGCAAGATGGCGGCCATTTCC
Organism: Cyclobacteriaceae bacterium; assembly: GCA_040902445.1. GTDB lineage: Bacteria > Bacteroidota > Bacteroidia > Cytophagales > Cyclobacteriaceae > Chryseosolibacter. Next base: position 38,771 of record JBBDXJ010000052.1, read on the forward strand.
AGTGCCCCTGTGCAGGAGTGGGTAAGCAGGGATTTCCGGAAGCCGTATTTCTCCTTAAAAAAGTTATGGCATTTTTTGGTAAAAACGCCATTTCCTGAAGTTTGTCCTCCCAAAGCCTCTTGGATATATTCTATTTCTTTTCCTGTCAGGTACGCTTTGTTAAGAACTATCATTTAAAACGCATTATTTTGCCAAATATATTGGTGTATTTTCTAAAATGAGCAAAAGGAGCTTTATATACCGCAATATTTATATTTATAGGATTATCATGAATATTTTATACATGGGCAAGTATAAAAAAAGATTTCATGCGGTTATCCTTCAAATCAAAAACCTGCCCCATGGTTCGACTATCCTCGAGTTATGTTTTGGAGATATATACATCGCGGAATTCTGCAATGAGGCGGGCTATCGGTGGAAAGGACTGGATATTAACAATTATTTTGTACAACTGGCTCAACGAATGGGTTTTGATGCACAAAATAAGGATGTTGCCAAACTTGAAGTTTTACCGAAAGCGAATGTTTGCGTGATGATGGGTTCCCTCTACCATTTTCATCCTCATTCGGAGACTGTACTGGCGAAAATGCTTCAGGCTTCTGAAAATATAGTGATTTCTGAACCGGTCTTGAATCTTTCAAGCAAAAAAGGTCTGATCGGTTTTCTGGCAAAAAGGGCCGCCAACATTGGAAAGGGTCATGAAGCATTCAGATATAACAAAGAATCGTTCACTGCAATGATTGAGGGAAACCGTAAACAACTGGGATATGAGGTCGAAACGATTCGGGAGAATGGAAAAGATATGATTGTAAAGTTAAGAAGAAATGAAAACCGTTGATTTAAGTATTGTTGTGCCTGTTTACAATTCAGAGAATTGTCTGGAAGAATTGAACAAGCAGATCTGCGCAGCATTGCAAAACATCAACTATGAATTGATTCTGGTTAATGATAAAAGCAAAGATCAAAGCTGGGAAAAAATTGTCGCGCTTTACAACATTAACAAGCGCATTAAAGGTATCAGTTTAAAAAAGAATTCCGGGCAGGACAACGCAATTATGGCCGGACTAGGCCAGGCGCTTGGTGAGTACGTGGTTATTATGGATGATGATTTGCAACATTCACCGGCCGATATTTGCAAATTATATACAAAGTGTAAAGAGGGCCATGATATATGTTATGCGTTTTTCCCGGAAAAAAAACAGAATGTATGGAAGAACGCAGGTAGCCGGCTCAATGGTTACCTGGCTGAGCTTTTTCTGAAAAAACCAAAGGGATTATATCTTTCGCCGTATAAAATATTACACGCAAGCCTCGTCAGAGAAATCATTGCCTATAAGGGGGCCTTCCCATATATCGATGGAATAGTTCTTTCCCTAACGTCAAAAATAACGCAGGTTGAATTGTCTCATCAAAAGCGTTTTGATGGGAAGGGAAATTACAATCTAGTTCGCTCGGTATCCGTTTTTTTAAAGCATATTACCGGTTATTCGCTATATCCTTTAAGGATTGCAACGATTATTGGGATCATGGCTGCTGGTTTGTCTTTTCTGCTGGGAGTGTATTTTGTAATTGACTATTTAACCAATGACGCTCATGTTGAAGGATGGATCACATTGGTCTTATTAATTGTATTTTTTAACGGATTGATCCTCATGTGTGTGGGACTAATAGGGGAATATATTGGAAGGATCTACATGACCTTAACGGCGAAACGGCAGTATGTTATTGATAAAGTAATAAAGTGACCTTAATCGGTTCTTCCATTGAATTAAGTGGTGCCGTCAGCCTGGCCCGGCAGATTATCAGTCCAGGCAACTATCGGGCTTGATCTTGTTAGCCACCAGCCACCGTCCTGCCTATTTTATAAGAAAGATGAATTAACTAGATTTACGTTTTATTTCACATTTATGCTACTGTATATCGACCCAGGGATAGGAAGCGTAGTCGTTCAGGCATTAATTGCCAGTGTAGTTGGTTTTTTCTATGTAATTAAGTTATTCGGAAGTCGCATCAAAAATTTTTTCACGCGAAAAAAGGATAAATAATTCCTCATCTTGGCTTTAGAAAAGAATCCGTCTTCATTTCGTGATCCGAGCGGATATGTATTTGCCTTCTGTGGAGAAATCTATCGCAATATCGATCGCTGTTACGAGGAGGACTATAAATACCTTGAACAATCCGGACTGTTACAAAAATTGTTTGATCGTGAGCTACTGGTGAGGCATGAACGCGTTGAATTGTCTGAGTTACATGATCAGGTCAATTTCGCAATTATCAAGCCCGAAAAAATCGCTGTCATCACCTATCCCTATGAGTGGAGTTTCTCACAATTAAAAAATGCCGCTTTACTGACTCTTGAAATTCTGGCATTATCACTTGAGCATGATATAATCCTAAAAGACGCATCTGCTTATAATGTGCAATTCAAAGGTTATAAACCGGTTTTCATTGATACACTCTCATTCACGAAGTATGAAGAAGGCCAACCCTGGGGTGGATATAAACAATTTTGTGAACATTTTTTGGCACCGCTTTTATTAAGCCACTACCGGGGCGCCTGGTATCAGCCACTTTTGAAAGTAAACGTTGACGGTATACCGCTGCCGTTCACGTCAAGTTTACTTCCAATCAGATCATGGTTTAGAAGTTCTGCATTATTCCACATACACTTGCACGCAAAGTCCATTAGTCATTACCAGAACAAGTCGGCTAAAAATTCGAAGATCAAAAATAAGGTTAGCAAAATGAACTTGCTGGCTATGGTTAATCATTTAAAAAATTCAATACAGAATTTAACACTCAACCGTTCGTTAAAAACAGAGTGGCAGGATTACGACCGTCAAACACACTACACATTACAGGAACGGGAAAAGAAAACAAGAACTGTTCTGGAATTTGTTAACCGTGTTAATCCCTTAACAATTTGGGATCTGGGTGCAAACGATGGCTTTTTCAGCCGTGTTGTGAACGCTCCGCATCGGATTGTTTTGTCCATGGACTCCGACCCCATGGCGATTGAAAAAAATTTTAGCTATACGGCACAAGAAAAAATAACAACGATTTACCCCCTGGTTTTCGATGCGACAAATCCCTCACCCGCGCTGGGGTGGGCAAACAGCGAACGAAGTCGTTTAATAGATCGATCCAGTCCTGATATGATCATGGCGCTTGCCGTTATACACCACCTTACGATCACCCACAACATACCCTTTGGAAAAGTGGCAGAATACATGCAAAGCCTGGCTAAATGGCTCATCATCGAATTCGTCCCGGAAGAGGACGATAAAATAAAACCACTTCCCGATACAGCAGGAAAAAAACTTTACAATCGACAAAATTTTAATAAAGGTTTTCTCGATTATTTTGACCTGATTGAAGAAAAAGCCGTAACTAATCCTGGCAGAAGCGTACTTCTGCTGAAAAGAAAATGATCGCTCAAATAAAAAATAATCCCCTTCATCTTTTCTTCTTTCCACTGCTTTTTGTGGCTAACCACTTTTTTTCGATAGCCACGACTGACGCGATATATTCACCGATCCAAACTTACGGACTTTGGACGCTGAAAGTTATTTTTTCCGCGATTGTTTGCGTGATGTTGCCCTGGCTGCTATATAAAGTATTGTCATTTCGCCTCGATCTGATCAAAAGCGCGATATGCTCTTCGATTATTTTCATTCCTTTTTTTTTCTTTCAGGACTTTCTAATTTTAGGCAATTTTTTTCTGGAGAATGAAATCAGGATTCGCTGGCTTCTATTGCTGACACTGCTTGTAAGTATTGTGTTAAGCATTCTCGTGCTGAGATCAAAACGCTCCTTATTGCTGTTTAATGAATATCTGAATGTGCTATCAGGGGTATTACTGATCTATGTATTTCTCACCCTAATAATATTTTTCGATAAAAAAACACTAAGTCGTTTAGCTTATGATCCACCCTTGCGTCCGGTGCACTGCGCGGATTGCCCGGATATATATTTTTTTCTGCTTGACGCCTACACGAGTAACAAAAGCCTTAGAGAGTATTTCCAATTCAATAATCAGAAATTTGTTAAAAACCTGCAGAATTTAGGGTTTAATGTTTCTGATCAGGCTTATTCTTCATATGACAAGACCATCTATTCATTAGGAGCAACCCTCAATATGGACCCGATAAAAAATCTGGATAAGTATTACGAGAAAGACGTCATTAAGATCATAAAAGACAATGCCATAATGCGTTCATTACAACAGGCCAACTACGAAATCCATAATTATTCATTGTTTGATATTCAAAACATTCCAAAGTACTATTCAAATAGTTATGAATACGAAATGTTTACAAATGAAATATTTCACAATACCATCCTGAGGTTTCTGGTTGATAATACTGGCACGTATCTGAATTTTTTTGACGTTCATTCGGACATATTAGCAAAGGTTAGGGACCACGCCCAATCCAATCATTCAAGTCCAAGGTTTTTTTACATTCATATCCTTGCACCGCACTCCCCGTTCGTGATGAATGCAGATGCCGAAGAAATTGGTTTTCTGAAACAGAAAAACTCACAGAAAGAGGCCTACGTTGAGCAGGTCAATGGATTAAATAAAATGATCTCCGAAACGATTGCCGTTATTCTAGCGAACAGCAAACAATCTATCATATTGATACAGGGAGACCATGGATCCAGAATGGTAAATGGAGCAGATCAGGAGAAAGAATCACATACGGTTTTTCTTGCGTATTTAATCCCCGGAGCGAAAAAACATGCAGCGATGGATCAATCCAACAAGATCTTCAGTTTAGTCTTTGAGCGATTAAAAGATCAGTAAAATTTCCTGGCTGCAGAAAGTACTTGCTCGCTCAAAATCAGCCCTTTTGACGTTACACCTTTTTAAAGCTCTTGTCATTTTTTTGCTATTTTTGTTTCCATTTTTCAAAGAACTGACAAAATATTAGCCTCAATGAAAAAAGCTCAATTGCCGGTGCAGGTGCGTGGAGTAGCGCTTTCTTCAGTGTATTATGCAAATCCGAGAAGCGCGAAGGCTTTATAAGGATGGAAAAGGCACTCGATTATTCAGCCAAAATCTTAATTGCCCTGTTGATCATAACAATTCCGCTATTACCCAAATGGGGTAATTATGCACTTGCGCTGCTGGGAATAGTCGGATTGGCTATCTATGCCCGAAACAGAACATGGAACAGACCACCTGCCATTTTCTTTTTTTTAATTGGAGCTTATCTTGTCCGTGTAGTTTGGTTATTCAGGTCTAATGATCTGAATTATGGGTTAAGATCTCTCGAAACGGAAGCTCCCCTGGCGGCTATTCCGCTTGTTTTTTGCTTTTTTAGTCTATCGGAAGAAACGAGAAAACAATTTCTTAAAATGTATGTATGGACTGCTTTTATACTCATGCTCTTAGCATTTGTCAATTTAACGCGTTATATCATCCAATCACCTTTTGGTTTTTTTGAATACCTGACCATTCACCTGAGCAATAAGAAACAAATGTCCGAAGCTAATATGCTCAACTGGAGATTTGCACACCCTTCTTTTCTGAGTATGTTTATATTATATGCTCAGTGTATTTTTTTCTTTTTAAGACCAAAAAACACCAGTGATAAGATCTTCCTTAGCCTGTTCACACTATCGGCGTTGATGTTTACTTTGCTTTCCGGTTCAAGGGCGGGCTTTTTCTTGACGTTTTTTTCTTTCTTGCTGTTCGCTATTATTGAATTCAAATCATTTTTAAGAAAGAAAATACCATTCTTTGTTCTGGCAGGTACGATTGCGATAGGTTGTTTTTTTTTCGCGAAAAGAATTTCTGACTCCGGTTTTGATTCATTTGACAGTTTACGGGCATCCACCTTTGTCAAGACAATGCAAGCTTTGCAACAAAAACCAGTCTTAGGATATGGAACCGGTGGCGAAAGGGAAATCATACGTGACGAACACCTTGAAAGTATAGGGTACACAATTTATCACCCTCATAATCAATACCTTACTGAATTATTACAGTTTGGGCTGATCGGCTCGTTGCCCCTATTCCTTTTTTTGGCATTGACCATTCACTATAGTATAAAATATCAGCTGTGGGATTTGTGCTGCATTGTGATCATCTTTGCGGTTTTTATGCTGGTTGAGGCTCCTATTAATTCAAACAAAGGTCTGGTGCCATTTATGATAGCCATTTTACTGACGGGATCTAATGGTGCCGGTCGAAAAAGATACATAGTAACAGATTGAAACTTCAACACCTTTAATATATATCTAAAGAAAATCAAAATTCAAAATGTTAGATTTAAAAGACAAATCCCTGCTCATAACAGGAGGAACAGGTTCTTTAGGCAAAGCATTAACAGCCTATATCATGACAAACCATCCGACTGTTAAAAGACTCGTTATATTCTCGCGGGATGAGCAGAAGCAGTTTCAGATGGAGCAGGATTATCCCCACACAAAATTTCCTCAAATCAGATTTTTTATTGGTGATGTACGGGATGGGGATCGGTTGAAGCGTGCTTTTAAAGGGATTGATTATATCATTCATGCTGCGGCCATGAAACACGTTCCAATCGCAGAATACAATCCTGATGAATGTGTGAAAACGAATATCGGCGGCGCACAGAATGTCATTAATGCAGCACTCGAGACAGGAGTTCAGCGGGTAGTAGCGCTTTCAACAGATAAGGCGTGCGCGCCCATCAATCTTTATGGGGCTACAAAATTAACTTCCGATAAATTGTTCATTGCGGCCAATAATATTAAAGGCTGGAACCCGATCCGTTTTTCAGTAGTGCGATACGGTAACGTGATGGGTTCAAACGGATCTGTTATTCCATTTTTCCTGCATAAAAGAAAGGAAGGGGTATTGCCCATTACCGATCCTAAGATGACGCGTTTTAATATTACCCTGCAGGGTGGAGTGGAAATGGTCATGCACGCCCTGGAGCATGCATGGGGTGGTGAGCTTTTTGTTCCAAAGATCCCTTCGTATAAAATCCTTGACGTTGCGGAAGCTGTTGGTCCCGAGTGTAAAAAGCCCGTGGTTGGTATCCGTCCCGGTGAAAAAGTCCATGAAGAAATGATCACCACATCAGACTCTTTTTACACTTATGATCTGGGTAAATATTATGTTGTACTGCCCTCTCTCCCCACATGGAATTTATCCGAATTCATCAAAACTCACAGCGCCGAAAAAGTACCAGAAGGCTTTAAGTACAATTCTGGTGAAAATCAGGAATGGGTGAACATAAAAACATTGCGAGAACTGATCAAAAAGCACGTAGATTCGACTTTTGAGGTTTAAAGATGAAAGCAATTCCCTACGGACGTCAGAACATAACAGAAGCGGATATCCAGGCAGTGGTCGCCGTTCTTAAAGGCGAGTATCTTACTCAGGGGCCAAAGATCGCTGAATTCGAAAGTGCTTTTGCCAGCTATATAGGCAGCAAATACGCGGTTGCTGTGGCTAATGGCACAGCTGCTCTTCATCTGTGTACTCTTGTCCTTCGCGTCAAAGAAGGGGATAAGGTGATAACCACGCCGATTACGTTTGCAGCCTCCGCAAATTGTGTTCGCTATTGTGGCGGTGAGGTTATATTTGCAGATATAGATGAGGAATCGTATTTACTGGATATTGACAAAGTAAAAAATTTATTGAAAAAAAGTACTCGCGGATCTTTCAAAGGGATTATCCCGGTAGACTTCGCGGGGAAAGCTGTAAATCTTGAAGCTTACCGTCAGCTTGCGGACGAATACAATCTCTGGATGATCGAAGATGCCTGCCATGCTCCCGGTGGTTTTTTCAAAGATAGGTCAGGGAAGGAACAACGATGTGGCAACGGATAATTTGCTGAGCTGGCTATCTTTTCTTT